>DASXKG010000100.1:0-3113 GCA_036496965.1 Variovorax sp. | reverse complement strand
GTCCATGGCCAGGAGTTGCAGTGCCGCATCCGCGTCGAGCCGCGCCCCGACCCCGCTGGCTTTCAGCACATGGCCGAGGTCCCCGGCCAGGCCGTCGCTGATGTCGATGGCCGCCGTCGCGATGCCGCGCAGCGCCTGGCCGAGGGCCACCCGGGGTGTCGGCTGCTCCATGCGCGCACGCGCCGCCTCGAACAGCGCGCCCGGCAAGGCCAGCGTGCCGCGAAACACTTCCAGCGCCAGACGGGCATCGCCCAGCGTGCCGCTGACCCAGACCTCGTCGCCGACCCGTGCGCCCGAGCGCAGCAGCGCAGCGCCGGCGGGCAGTTCGCCGAAGACGGTGATGCAGATGTTGAGCGGACCGCGCGTGGTGTCGCCACCCACCAGCTCGCAGCCGTGCGCGTCGGCCAGGGCGAAGAGGCCCTGCGAGAAGCCTTCGAGCCAGGCCGGGTCGGGCGCCGGCAGCGAAAGCGCGAGCGTGAAGGCCAGCGGACTGGCGCCGCAGGCCGCGAGGTCGCTGAGGTTGACCGCCAGCGCCTTGTGGCCGAGCCGCGCCGGATCGACCGTCGACAGGAAATGCCGCCCTTCCACCAGCATGTCCGAGGACACCGCCAGCTGCATGCCGGCGGCCGGCGCCAGCAGCGCGCAGTCATCGCCCACGCCCAGGGGCGAGCGCTTCGCGGGACGCGTGAAGTAGCGTGCGATCAGATCGAATTCAGAGCTCATGAACTCTTCGTTCCGCGAAAGCGCAGCGCCGCCTGGCGCACCACTTCGGCCAGCAGCCGTTCCTTGCCCTGGCGCTCGCGCAGCCAGCGGGCGTCGTTGCGGTTGGCTTCGACGCTGGTGCGCAGCTGGGCCAGCGCCTGGGTCGCGTTCAGCGCTTCGCTGTGCCATTCGAGTTGCGTCATGGTCATCAGGATGTGGTCGCGCAAGGGCATGTGGTCGCCGGTGGCCGGATCGACGTACAGCGCGTCGAGCCCGAAACGGCAGGCCTGGAAGCGGTTGTAGGTGTAGACCAGGTAGTCGTCCTCGGTCGGCGTGAAGGGCTGCTCCTGCAGGAACCAGGCCGCCAGCGACTGCACGTAGCCGGCCAGGGCCGCGGCCCATTCCACCGTCAGCGGCGTGTCGAAGACCCGGATCTCGATGGTGCCGAATTCGGGCTTGGGCCGGATGTCCCAGTAGAAGTCCTTCATGCTGCGGACCACGCCGGTGCGCGTCATGCGCATGAAGTAGTTTTCGAACTCCTTCCAGGTGAGCGTGAAGGGCGCGCGCCCGGACAGCGGAAACGCGAACACCGAGTTCAGCCGCGCCGAATCGAACTGCGTGTCCTGTCCCTGCACGAAGGGCGAGGAGGCCGACAGTGCGATGAAATGCGGGATGTAGCGCGACATGCGGTGCAGCATCAGGAGCGCTCCGTCGGCATCCGGGCAGCCGATGTGCACGTGCTGGCCGAAGATGGTGAACTGCTTGGACAGGTAGCCGTAGAGCTCCGACAGCTCGCGAAAGCGCGGCTTGTCGTAGATGCGCCGTTCGTGCCACTGCTGGAAGGCGTGGGTGCCGCCGCCGACGACCGCGATGTTGAGCTTGTCGGCGTTCTTCACCAGCGCGTCGCGGATCGGCGTCAGCTGCGCGATCACGTCCAGCGCCGAGTGGCACACGTCGGTGGAGATCTCGATCATGCTCGAGGTCATCTCCGGCACCACGCTGCCCGGCAGCGGCGTCTGCGCCATCAGCCGCAGCATGTCCTCGGCATAGGGCGCCAGGTCGTAATCGTGGGTGTTCACCAGTTGCAACTCGAGTTCCACGCCGAGCGACAGCGCCACGGATCGGTTGAAGCGCTCCAGCGGCAGCACACGGCTGGACGGCCCTCCGGCGGGCACCGGGGCGGGCGGCTCGACCGTACGGCTCATCGCTGGGTGTCCTCCAAGCTGCCGAAGGCCTCGGGCGTCCAGGGCCTGGAGCTCTCGCCCGCGCCATGGATCGCGATGGTGGCGATCACCGCGCCCAACACCTCCATCAGCAGGATCGCCGGCAGGGCGATCTGCGTGATCATTGCGCCGAGCAAGGGCGATGCGGTGACGAAGGCCGACGCGATCAACAGCGCGATCGACGACAGCGGCGACATCGCGCAGCCGACCCAGAGGGCCTGCTTCCAGCTCGCACCGCTGCCCGGGTTGGCGATGGCCACGCCGGCCACCTTGGCGACCGCGCGCACGCCGATCATGGTCAGCACCACGCTGGCCACCGGCAGGCTCCAGTCGGCCTGCGCGGCCACGATCGAGACCAGCACGAACATCAGCATCGTGAGCAGCGAGGCCGCGGTGCCGAGCTGGCGCGGCCAGGCCCAGGGCTTGGGGTTCAGCGTCTTCAGCAGCACGCCGCCGATCAGCGCCGCGAGCGGGGCGGCGCCGCCGAAATGCGCCGCCAGCGCGGCGCCGGCCGCAATGATCGCCAGCAGCAGGATCGAGGTGTTCTCGCTGGTCGGGCTCATCACCCGCAGGGCCGAACGCAGCGACAGCGCCATCAGCGCGCCCACCACGAAGGAGACGCCCAGCACCACTGCGACCGGGTAGAGCTTCTGCAGGAGCCCGAGCGGCGCGTGCTCGATCAGGCCGGCCTGCGAATAACCCAGCGTGAGCGCATAGAGCGTGTTCAGTGTGGTCATGGTCATCGCGCGCTCGGTCACCGGGCCGGAAGCGCGGGTGTCGATGATGACCCGGCTCAGCACGGCCGGCGAGGCCACGATCGCCATCAGGGCGATGGGATTGGCGACCGGGTCGGGAATGCCCAGCCAGTGCAGCGCCCAGAAGACCCCGAAGTAGGTCAGCGTGGCCTCGAGCAGGCTCTGCACCAGCACCATCGGGTTGTGCCGGAACCAGCGCAGCGGCAGCCGGCCGCCGGCCTCGAACAGCACGATCGCCACGCCGAGCTCGAGCAGGAACAGGCTGATGCCCTGCAGCGGCCAGACCGTGCCCTCGAATCCCGCGAAGCCCACTATCGTGCCGACGATCGAATAGCCCACGACCTTCGGCAGTCCCACGTAGCGCTGCACCAGATGGCCGGCGGCGGCGGCGGTGGCCAGCAGCAGCGACCAGAGCACGGTCGGCAGGCCGGCC
>DASXKG010000099.1:0-8247 GCA_036496965.1 Variovorax sp. | reverse complement strand
CTTCCGCAAGGAGCTCGCGGCGGCGCCCGAAGGCGCAGAGCGCGATGCGCTCTTCCGGAAGCTCGTCGCCCAGCAGTACGCCAACGGCGAGGCGATCCACATGGCGCAGACGCTCGAGATCGACGCCGTCATCGACCCCGCCGACACGCGCAGCTGGCTGGTGCGCGGACTCGCCTCGGCCGCTGCCGCCGAACGGCCAGCCAGCCCGTACGTAGATACCTGGTGAGCTGTCGCCCGGCTGTCGCGCGGCCTTCGTACACTGGGCGACTTTGGGCGTGAACCCGATGCCACGATTCATCGCCGCGCTGCTGCTGTTCGTCCTCCTCGCCGTCGAGGTGCCTGCGGCGGCGCGGCCCGCCCCCCCGGGGCCGCACTGGGTCGCAAGCTGGGCCGCCGCGCCGCAGCACTACGGCGAGCCGCCGCCTTCTCCCGTCATCGCGCCGGTGCCCGCCGCCGCCATCGGCGACGCGACGCTGCGCCAGCAGCTGCGGCCGACGCTGGGCGGCGAGCGCATCCGCATCCGTTTTTCGAACCTGTTCGGGGATCGGCCGCTGCATGTTGGGGGCGCCAGCGTCGCCCACGGCGCGGGCGCCCCGTCGATCGACCCGGCCACACTGCAGCCCCTGACTTTCGAGGGCCGGAGCGACATCACCATCGCGCCCGGCGCGCAGGCCTGGAGCGATGCCCAGCGCTTCGACGTCCGCGCCGGCGAGGCGCTGGAAGTGAGCTTCCGGCTCGACGCGTCCACGCCCTATGCGACGGTGCACCAGCAGCCGCCCGGTGGCACCTGGATGCTGCCCGGCGATGCCGTGATGCGCGCGAGCTGGGACGGCGCCATGCCCTCGCCCTGGAACCACATCGTCACCGGGCTCGACGTCACCGGTGCGGCATCGACGCGGGTGGTGGTGGCCTTCGGCGACTCCATCACCGAGGGCGCCGGCGTCACCGAAGACCGCGGCCTGGCGGTGCGCTACCCCGAGCTCCTGGCAGAGCGGCTCGCGGCCAGGCCGGGCGCCCGCTATGCCGTGGTCAATGCGGGCATCGCCGGCAACCGCCTGCTGGCCGACTGGGTCGGTCCCAAGGGCCTGGATCGGTTCGAGCGCGACGTGCTCGGGCAAAGCGGCGTCACCGACGTCGTGATCCTGATCGGCATCAACGACATCGGCTTCAGCATGCCCGAAGGCTCTGCCGGGCCGAGGCACGGCCTGCCGACGGCCGACGAACTCGGCGCGGGCCTGCAGCGCCTGATCGAAGAGGCGCATGCGCGCGGCGTCAAGGTGCTGCTCGGCACGCTGCTCCCCTTCAAGGGAGCCCCCTACTGGAGCAGGGAGAAGGAGTTCCGACGCGAAGAGCTCAATCGCTGGATCCGCAGCCGCAAGGACGTCGCACTGGTCGATTTCGATGCGGCCCTGCGCAATCCCGAGGAGCCGCAGTCGCTCAAGCCTGCCGACGACAGCGGCGATCACCTGCATCCGGGCAACACCGGCCATGCGGCGATGGCCGATGCCATCGATCTGAGTGCGCTGTAGGACTCTGGCGTCACAGGTTTACACAAGACTTCGCACGGCACTTACAGGCAGTTCACATGGGGCGCGGAGGATGAAGCCTTCAGCAACTCAAAGGAGTCCCCATGAAGAAATTCGCTGTATCTCTGGCCGTCGGCGCCGCATCGCTGCTCTCGCTCGGCGCCGTCGTCGCGCCGAGCGCCGCCCAGGCCCAGCCCGCCATCGATATCCGCGTGGGACCGCCGCCGCCGCGCTTCGAACCTGTTCCGCCGCCGCGGCACGGCTATGTCTGGGCCGGCGGCCACTACGAGTGGGTGGGTGGCCGCTATGCCTGGCGCCCGGGCGGTTGGGTGCACGAGCGTCCCGGCTATGTCTACCGCACGCCGCAATGGGAGCAGCACGAGGGCCGCTGGGCCTACCACGGCGGCGGTTGGGATCGTTCCTAGCCTGATCGCCTTCAGAAACGCGGGATGTCTGCAAAGGGCAGGCGCCCGCCGCGCACCACCTGCTTGCCGTATTCGGCGCAGCGCTGCAGGCTCGGGATCACCTTGCCCGGGTTGAGTCCGCCGGCCGGATCGAAGGCCTGCTTGACGCCGAACATCTGCGCGTTCTCGGCGGCCGTGAATTGCACGCACATGCTGTTGAGCTTCTCCACGCCCACGCCATGCTCGCCCGAGACCGTGCCGCCCATGGCCACGCTGGTCTCCAGGATGTCGGCGCCGAAGAGCTCGCAGCGATGCAGTTCGTCGGGGTCGTTGGCATCGAAGAGCACCAGCGGATGCAGGTTGCCGTCGCCGGCATGGAACACGTTGCAGCAGCGCAGCCCGTACTTCTTCTCCATCTCCTGGATCGCCAGCAGGATGTCGGCCAGGCGCTTGCGCGGGATGGTCGAGTCCAGGCACATGTAGTCGGGGCTGATGCGCCCCGAGGCCGGGAAGGCGTTCTTGCGCCCGCTCCAGAAGCGCAGCCGCTCGTCCTCGTTCTCGCTGCAGGCGATCGCGGTGGCGCCGCAACGGCGCAGCACCTCGGTCATGCGGCCGATCTCTTCCTCGACCTCTTCGGCCGTGCCGTCGGATTCGCACAGCAGGATGGCCGCGGCTTCGAGGTCGTAGCCGGCGCGCACGAAGTCCTCGACCGCGGCGGTCATGGGCTTGTCCATCATTTCCAGCCCGGCCGGGATGATGCCCGCGGCGATCACCGCCGCCACCGCGTCGCCGGCCCTGCGCACGTCGTCGAAGCTGGCCATGATGCAGCGCGCGACCTGCGGCTTGGGCACCAGCTTGACCGTGACCTCGGTCGTCACCGCCAGCATGCCCTCGCTGCCGATCACCAGCGCCAGCAGGTCCAGGCCCGGTGCGTCGAGCGCCTCGCCGCCGAACTCGACCGGCTCGCCCTCGGCCGTGAAGCCGCGCACGCGCAGCACGTTGTGCAGGGTCAGGCCGTACTTGAGGCAATGCACGCCGCCCGAGTTCTCGGCCACGTTGCCGCCGATGGTGCAGGCGATCTGGCTGGAGGGGTCGGGCGCGTAGTAGAGGTTGAAGGGGGCGGCCGCCTCGCTGATGGCCAGGTTGCGCACGCCGCACTGGACGACTGCCGTGCGGCTGACCGGATCGATGCGCAGGATGCGGTTGAACTTGGCCAGCGACAGCGTCACGCCCAGCGCATGCGGCATCGCGCCGCCCGACAACCCCGTGCCCGCGCCGCGTGCCACCACCGGCACGCCGAGCCGGTGGCAGGCGGCCAGCACCGCGGCGACCTGGGCCTCGGTTTCCGGCAGCGCCACCACCAGCGGCCGCTGCCGGTAGGCGGTGAGGCCATCGCATTCGTAGGGAATGGTGTCCTCGGCATGCCAGATCAGCGCATGGGCCGGCAGATGGGGCCGCAGGGCCTGCACCACCTGCGCCTGGCGCTCGGCCGGATTCGGCGGCACCTGCGCGGCGGCGGGCAGTGGGGCGTTCATGGTCCCGTCATTTGAACACCACCGTGCGGTGCCCGTTCAACAGCACCCGGTGCTCGCTGTGCCATTTGACGGCGCGCGCCAGCACCTGGGTCTCGGTGTCGCGGCCGCGCGCCGTGAGGTCCTCCACGGTGTCGGTGTGGTCGGCCCGCTCCACGTCCTGCTCGATGATCGGCCCCTCGTCCAGGTCGGCGGTGACGTAGTGCGCCGTGGCGCCGATCAGCTTCACGCCGCGGTCGTGCGCCTGGTAGTAGGGCTTGGCGCCCTTGAAGCTGGGCAGGAAGGAGTGATGGATGTTGATCGCCTTGCCGGCCAGCCTGGTGCACAGATCGTTGCTCAGGATCTGCATGTAGCGCGCCAGCACGACCAGCTCGGCCCCTTCGGCCTCGATGATCTCCAGCTGCTTGGCTTCGACCTGGGCCTTGGTTGCGGCGCTCACCGGGATGTGGTGGAAGGGCACGTTGTAGCTGGCAGCCAGCTGGTAGAAGTCGCGGTGGTTCGAGACGATGGCGCGCACGTCGATGGCCAGCAGGCCGCTCTTCCAGCGGAACAGCAGGTCGTTCAGGCAATGGCCTTCCTTGCTCACCAGGATCACGGTCTTCATCGGCTCGGCCGCCGCCGTCAGTTTCCAGCGCATGCCGAACTCGCTGGCCAGGGCGGCGATCCCTTCGCGCAGCGCCTCTTCGCCCTGCGTGCAGGCAAAGCGCACGCGCATGAAGAACAGGCCGGTGTGGTGGTCGTTGTACTGCGCCGCTTCTTCGATGTTGCCGCCGCGCTCGAGCAGAAAGCCCGAGACGGCATGGACGATGCCCGTGCGGTCGGGGCACGACAGGGTGAGGATGTACGCGGGATTCATAAGGCTGTCCATTGTCGCAGGGCAACTGCCGAGCGCCGGCGGTGCCAAAATGCCTTCACCACCAGCACTCAGCGCAGGAGCGATTCATGGCCTACAACGATTTCAGCATGGACAACCAGTGGTTGCCCTTCACGCCCAACCGCCAGTTCAAGAAAGACCCGCGCGTCTTCGTGGCGGCCGACGGCATGGAATTCACGACCCATGACGGGCGCAAGGTGATCGACGGCGTTTCCTCGCTGTGGTGCGTCGGCGCCGGCCACAATCGCAAGCCCATCAACGAGGCGATCAAGAAGCAGCTCGACACGCTCGACTACGCCACCGCCTTCCAGATCAGCAACGACAAGGCATTCAAGGCCGCCGAGATCATCGCCGCCATGGCACCTGGCGATCTCAACAAGGTGCTGTTCTGCAATTCGGGCAGCGAGGCCGCCGACACCTCGATGAAGGTCGCGCTGGCCTACCACCGCGCGCGCGGCGAGGGGCATCGCAACGTCTTCATCGGGCGCGAGAAGGGCTACCACGGGGTCGGTTTCGGCGGCATGTCGGTGGGCGGCATCCCGGGCAACCGCAAGGCCTTCGGTTCGGCCTTCCTGCCGCGCGTGGACCACATGCGCTTCATCCACGATCCGGTGAACCACGCCTACATCCACAACCAGCTGCCGGTCTGGGCCGAGGATCCGCTGGCCGAGCTGGAGCAGCGCATCCTGCCGCTGCACGACCCGAGCAACGTGGCGGCGATCATCGTCGAGCCGATCGCCGGTTCCGCGGGCTGGTACCTGCCGCCCCAGGGCTACCTGCAGAAGCTGCGCGGGATCTGCGAGAAGCACGGCATCCTCTTGATCTTCGACGAGGTCATCACCGGCTTCGGCCGCATGGGCACCAACTTCGCGTCCGACTACTTCGGCGTCGTGCCCGACATGCTGAATTTCGCCAAGTGCGTGACCAACGGCGTCATTCCGCTGGGCGGCGTGCTGTGCCGCGACAAGCTCTACGACGAGATGATGAAGACCTCGGCGCCCGAGCACGTGGTGGAGTTCTTCCACGGCTACACCTATTCGGGCCACCCGGTGGCCTGCGCGGCCGCGATCGCGACGCTGGAGCTCTACGAGAAGGAGCAGCTGTTCGCGCGCGCCGGCGAAATGGGCAAGGTCCTCGGCGACGCCTTCCACAGCGCCTTCAAGGGCCTGCCGAACGTGATCGGCATCCGCAGCCTGGGGCTGGCGGCAGCGGTCGAACTGGCGCCGATGGCCGGCGCGCCCGGCAAGCGCGCCTACGACATCTTCCTCGACTGCTATCACAAGGGCGCGCTGGTGCGCCCCGCGGGCGACGTGCTGGTGCTCGCGCCGCCCTACATCGTCGAGAAGTCCCACATTGACCAGCTGGTCAACACGCTGGCCGACGCGATCAAGGCGAGCGCCTGAGCGCGGCGCAATAGTCCTTCTCGGGCAGCGCCGGCGTGCGCCAGACGGCGTCGTAGCTGCCCGCGCCGGTGCCGCCGGCCTGGCCGGCCTGCAGCTGCACCACCTTCACCACCAGGTCGGTCGGCAGCAGCTGCGGCACGCCGACCGCCTTGTTGCCGTGGCCGGCGCCGCTCACCAACAGCACCGTCTTGCCCGGCACCCGGGCCTGGACGATGGTCTGGGCCATCGCGCGGTCGCGGGCGATCTGGATGCGCGTCATCGGCACGATCTGGGCTTCGGGCAGCAGGTTGCAGTGGCCGCTGCGCACCGCTTCCCGCTGGGCTTTGCGGGCCGCATCCGAGAGCTGTGCGTCGAGCGACACATCGGCCATCGCATCGCGCATGCGCTCGCGCGGCAGGTTGGCGCCGACCACCGGCACACCCGCCTGCACCGCGGCCATCACGACCGGGCCGTAGGCGCTCCAGGGCCAGCCCTTGTCGTCCCAGGCCAGGGCCGTGCGGACCTGGGTTTCGCTGGCTGTCGCGGCGAGATAGCCGGTGCCGTTGCCCTGCTCGGCCATCTCGATGGCCAGCGCGGCCAGCTGCAAGCGCCCGGCCAGCAGCTGGACCGTCTCGCGTTCGATCGCCTGGTGCTCGGGTGCGTCATGCTGCTCGCCCAGCAGCACGGCATCGGCCGGCAGCAGGGCGGCCACGCGCTGCGCCGGCGAGGCTTCAGCGGAAGGCGGGGAGGGAGCGACACATGCGACAAGCCCGGCGGCGGCCAGCGTCGGCAGCAGCAGGGGGAGGCGCATGGCGGGCATGCCCGGAATGCTAAGCGCCTTGCAGGCGCCTGCGCGCCGGCCGACGCCGACGGCGCACGCAGGACTCAGTCCGGCGCCGGGCCGCCCCAAGGCGGACTGCACCCCCTTGGGGGGCAGCGACACACGAAGTGAGGAGCGTGGGGGCCTCAGTGCACCAAAACCGGAGTGTGCGCCAACTCTGCGTAGCCTTCGAGGGTGTCCTCCACCTCTTCCTGGGTCGGCGTGTTGAGCTGCCAGGCGGCGATCTGCTGGCGGAAGAGCTCCGCCCAGGAGCCATCGAGATACACCTCCTTGCCCGAGCGCTTGTCGACGATCTCGAAGCCATGGCGCGCCAGCACCGGGAGGTGGGGTGCGGCCGGGGCTTCGCTTTCCGTCGGCTGCACGTGCACGACGACGAAGGAGTCGGAGTCGTAGAGCATTTGCATGTCGGGGCCTGTCAGGATATCGATGGCATTCATGATCGTTAGATAGCAATCGCCGCGCCAGTTTCAAGAAGCAGCGTTGTTTTGTAGGCACTGGCCTGTATTTTTGTGGGTCAAGGACCCGTCGGCGCCGGCTCAGGAGCCTGGTGCCTGCGGCGCCAGGGCATCCTGGTTGCGCATTTGCAGGTCGATGAAGTCGCCGTTGGTCTGGGTCTGCCGCACCCGCACCGGCAGCCAGCCGAGCGACGGCGCCAGCCACAGCTCGATCTTGTCGTCGAAGGGCTGGCGCGGGTTGCGGGTGAGCTTCACGGCCTGGAACTGGCCGGCCGGCAGGCTGAGCGTCTCTTCCTCACCCACCGTGAAGGACCAGATCTCGGCATCTTTCGGTCCCACCGTCTGCATCGAGATCACCGTCCCCGGCGGATAGTGGGCCGGATCGCCGGCCAGCAGGCCGCCCAGCTGCATCATGACGCTCAGCCGGTCCTGCGCGCCAGGCCGCAGCGGGGTGCTCGGCGCGTTGTTGCTGAACACGATCTTCCCCTGGTCGCGCACGAAATGCGAGGCGACCTCGGTCTTGCGGGTGTCCGAGTAGCGCAGCGGCTCGATGCCGGTCGGACCGATGGCACCGGTGCTGTGCTGGCTGCGCAGGGTCTTGAACAGGAAGGTCCAGGACAGGTCGGCGTCGTAATGCGTGCCGTCCTGCAGCCAGACCAGCTCGCCAAACACGCCCTGCATGGGCCGGGTGCCCTGCTGGGCGGTCGCCGCGAAGGCCAGCCGCACCGAACCCGGAATGCGCAGCGCCACCGGGCCGGCGATGGTGCCGGCGGCCTGGTCTCCCCCGGCCGCGTCGCCGGCCCCCGTGCCCGACGCATTCCCCTGGGCGGCCGGCGCGCTGCCTGCGTCGGCCGGGGGCTGCTGCGCGTCGACGTCCGGCGGGGTGCTGTCGAGCGGCGAGGCGGGGACCGACTCTGCCTGGGACTGGAGTTCCGGCTGGGGTTCCGGCTCGGCCGGCGGCCGTGGTCGCGCCACCGGCTGCGGCGGGCGCGGCTTTGGCGGCGCCGGCTTGGCGCGGGGTGGCGGCGCCGGCGCTGCCGCCGGCTCCGGCGCGGGCGGGGGCGCGATCACGATGGTCCGGGTGATGAAGGTGTCAGCCAAGGGCGAGGGGCGCGGCCCGACGGACAGCGGCAGCGTGGCGAGCAGCGCCAGGTGCGCCAGCAGCACCGCCAGCGTGAGCAGCGCCAAGCCGCGCCACGGCAGCCGCGAGGGGCCGGAGGGCATTTGGGTGAG
>DASXKG010000098.1:0-8828 GCA_036496965.1 Variovorax sp. | reverse complement strand
GCGCTGTTCGATTTGCAGAGCGACGGCTTGCGGCTGGTCCATGGCGAAGCCGACGGCCTGCCGGGATTGATCGTCGACCGCTATGGCGACACACTGGTGGCGCAATTTCTCTCGGCCGGCGCCGAACGCTGGAAGCCCGTGCTGGCCGATGCCCTGCTGGCGGCCACCGGCGTCGGCAAGCTCTTCGAGCGCTCCGATGCCAGCGGGCGCGAACGCGAAGGATTGAAGCCCGTCACCGGCTGGCTGCGCGGCGATGGCCCGACCGAGCAGGTGATCCGCGAGCACGACTGGCGGCTCGGCCTGGACATCGCGACCGGCCACAAGACCGGCTTCTACCTCGATCAGCGCGCGAGCCGCCGGCGCTTCGCCGAGCTGGCGCAGCAGCGGCGCTTTCGCCGCGTGCTGAACTGCTTTTGCTATACCGGCGGCTTCACCGTGGCCGCGCTGAGCGGCCTGAAGGCAGCCGGTGCCGTGGATGGCGCGCAGCTGATCTCCATCGACTCATCCTTTCCGGCGCTGCAGCGTGCCCGTGCCAACCTGGCCCTGAACGGCTTCGAGGGCGCCGGCGCCGAGTTTCTCGATGCCGACGTCAATGCCCAGCTGCGCCGTTACGTCGACGAGGGCCGCAGCTTCGACGCCATCGTGCTCGACCCGCCCAAGTTCGCGCCCACCGTGGCCCATGCCGAACGTGCCGCGCGCGCCTACAAGGACCTGAACCGGCAGGCTTTCAAACTGCTGGCGCCGGGCGGTCACCTGCTGACCTTCTCGTGCTCGGGCGGCATCGGCGCCGACCTGTTCCACAAGATCGTGGCCTCCGCCGGCATCGATGCCGGTGTCGACGGCTACATCACCGAACGCCTGGGCGCGGCGCCCGACCATCCGATGACCATCGAGTTTCCCGAAGGGGAATACTTGAAAGGCCTGCTGGTGGTGCGCAAATAGCCCACAGTCCCCGGCCTTTGACCTTGTGGCGGCGCGGCCCACCCGCGCTCGCTAAACTTCCCGCCTTTCCCTGACACCCGACCTGCGGAGCAACCCATGGCCCTGATTCCCGCCACCATCCTCACCGGCTTCCTCGGCTCCGGCAAGACGACCCTGCTCAAGCGCATCCTGAGCGAGGCGCACGGCCAGAAGATCGCGGTGATCGAAAACGAGTTCGGCGAGGAGAACATCGACAGCGACATCCTGGTCACCGAGTCCAAGGAGCAGATCGTGCAGATGAGCAACGGCTGCATCTGCTGCACCATCCGCGAAGACCTGCGCGAGGCGCTGCAAATGCTGGCGGCCAAGAAGCGCAAGGGCCTGCTCGATTTCGACCGCGTGGTGATCGAGACCACCGGCCTGGCCGATCCCGGACCGGTGGCGCAGACCTTCTTCATGGACGATGAGATCGCCGAGAGCTATCTGCTCGATTCGATCCTCACGCTGGTCGACGCCAAGCACGCGCCGCAGCAACTCAACGACCGCCAGGAGGCGCGCCGCCAGATCGGCTTTGCCGACCAGATCTTCATCAGCAAGAGCGACCTGGTCGCCGAAGAGGAAACCGAGGCGCTGATCCACCGCATCAAGCACATGAACCCGCGCGCGCCGCAGCAGAAAGTGCATTTCGGCGAGGTGCCGCTCAAGGACGTGTTCGACCTGCGCGGCTTCAATCTC
Organism: Variovorax sp.; assembly: GCA_036496965.1. GTDB lineage: Bacteria > Pseudomonadota > Gammaproteobacteria > Burkholderiales > Burkholderiaceae_C > Variovorax. The sequence goes on along the minus strand of DASXKG010000098.1, from coordinate 7,172 downwards.
AACGCCAAGCTGGACATCGATCCGGACTTCCTCAAGGAAGAGGAAGCGCACGACCATGACCATGCGCACGGCGAGGACTGCGACCATCCCTCGCACGCCCACGAAGGCCATGGCCACCACCACCACGTCGAGGACGATGTCAAGAGCTTCGTCTACCGGGCCGACCGACCCTTCGATCCGGCCCGGCTCGAGGATTTTCTGGGCGCCATCGTCAACATCTATGGCCCGCGCATGCTGCGCTACAAGGGTGTGCTGCACATGCAGGGTACCGAGCGCAAGGTGATCTTCCAGGGCGTGCACCAGCTCATGGGCAGCGATCTCGGCCCGGCCTGGGGCCCGGACGAGGCCCGCAACAGCCGCATGGTGTTCATCGGCATCGACCTGCCGCGCGAGATCCTGGAGCAGGGCCTGGACCAATGCCTGGTTTAGGCTCCCGCCCGAGTCTCATGCCTGGCTGACGCCTGCGGTCAGACTGGTCCGAGGGCGCAAGGCGCCGCGAAAAAGCGCCTCGATGCCAACTCTCTATACAATCGCGCGCCTGTTCCGGGTCGCACCCGTCTTTCTAACGACGAAGTGTGACTTCCGGCATACGACAAGGCGCGTTTCCGAGCGGCATTCGGGGGTATAACCCCGGGGTTCGCCCGGGGCGATACACCCCATGAATGCGCGTTCGAGTCCATCGAGGAGCCAGTCACCGTGAAGAAACCCGTCGCCAAAGCCAAGCCTGCCCCGACGCCGGCCGTCCATAAGACGGTGGCCGCCGAGCAGGCTGCGGCCGCGGCGAAGAAGGTTTCCGTCAAGGGCACCCTGGCGCCGAAGGCCGCTGCCGCGAGCAAGCCCGTGGCAGTCGGCAGCGTCGCCCCCTCCACTCAACCGGCCGGCCACCAGGCCACGCCACCAGCACTTGCGAATACCATGAAAAAAACGGCCGCCGCCTCCGCTTCCCCTCCCACCCCGGCGACGCCCGCACCGACCGCCTCCACCGCCGCGCCAGCGCGGGGTGGGCGCGTGTCGCGGCTGTCGCAACTGACCGTTCCGTCGATGCCGCAATCCGTGGCGTCCACGGCCGCCAAGTCGAGCTTCGTCCAGATCGCATCGACCGCGCTGGTGCCGCCGCCGCCGATCGCGGTCAAGAAAGACCCGAAGCTGGTCAACAACTGGAAGACCAAGTCGCCCCAGGAGTTGAGCGATGCCGAGGTCATCGCGATGCCGGATTCGGAGTACATGAACGAGAAGCAGATGGCCTTCTTCCGCCTCAAGCTGCTCGATCTCAAGCGCGGCATCCTCGAGAACGCCGGCGAGACGACCGAGCATCTGCGTGAAGACACGGTGGTCGTTCCCGACCCGGCCGACCGTGCCACCATCGAGGAAGAACACGCGCTCGAGCTGCGCACCCGGGACCGCGAGCGCAAGCTGCTCAAGAAGATCGAGCAGTCGATCCAGCGCATCGATGCCGGCGACTACGGCTATTGCGATGAAACCGGCGAGCCGATCGGCGTCGGCCGGCTGCTGGCCCGCCCGACCGCCACGCTGTCGCTCGAAGCGCAGCAGCGCCGAGAACTCAAGCAGAAGATGTTCGGGGATTGATCCCCGGGGAGCAGACGCTGAGATGGCCAAGGAAGAACCCGGTCGCTTGCTGTCCAAGGTGGCGAAGTTCGTTCGCAATCCGCTGAAGGATTGGTCCGAGCTCGACGCCGAGGACGCCTCGACGCTCGAGAACGGCTACAGCCGCGAGATGCTCAAGGAGATGATCGAGCGCCGCCAGCGCAACGACTTCGTGCGCCGCCGCGAGTTCGACATGCTGCGCAAGCTGCGCCAGCGCGAGGCCGCCGGCGGCCGCGATCCGGCCGCGACACCGTCGTCCTTCAATGTCAGCAGCACCTCCGGCAAGACCGAAGGCCGCGCGCTCACGCTCAAGAAGATCGACGAGATCGAAGAGCAGATGTCGCAGCAGTGGTGGAAGAGCCGCGGCCCGCGCGGCGAGGCCTCCGGCGCCGACCCGGCCGACGACGGCTCGCAGATGGCGGCCCAGCACGCGCGCGCCTACGCCGACACCGTCCCGGGCATGGCGCAGCCGAATCCGGAGCCGGCCGTCGAAGGGCTGCAGGTCCAGCTGCCCACGCATGACGGCAGCATCGAAGAGGCGGCGATCCGCTTTGCCCATGGCGACGACGCGGGCGCCGAGGCGATCCTGCTGCAGTCCCTGGCGCCGGACAGCCCCGGTGCCGGTCAGGACGACACCTGGCTCGCGCTGCTCGACCTGTACCGCGCCACCGGCGATTTCGAGAAGTTCGTCGCTGGCGGCACCCGTTACGCACAGACCATCAAGCGCCAGCCGCCCGAGTGGGTTTCGTTCCGCGCGCTGGCCAGCCTGGCCCAGGCCTCGGCGCCGGCCGAAGCGGCGCCGCCCGGTCCGAGCAGCGACGCCGACTGGGCCAGCCCGCCGCGGCTGGCGCGCGAAGGCCTGCTCGGCCTGACGCGCGCGCTGGCCGCCGCCGGTGCGACCTGGCGGCTCGACTGGAGCGGGTTGGACGGCATTGCACCGGACGCGGCCGGGCCGCTGCGGGCGCTGTTCACGCACTGGTCCGACTCGACCGTGCAACTGCAGTTCTTCGGCGCCGAGCGCCTGCTGGAAGTGCTCGCCGAGGCGACCCCGGCCAGCGATCGCAACGTCGATGCCGCGTGGTGGCAATTGCATATGGCGGCCCTGCGGGTGATGCATCGGGCCGACGAGTTCGAACTGCTGGCGCTCAACTACTGCATCACCTACGAGGTCTCGCCGCCGCCCTGGGAAGACCCGAAAGGGGAATTCTCCTCGCTCGAATCGTCGGTGCTCGAGGCCAGGCCGGTCCCGCGCGGCCTGTCGGTCGCGCCGGTGGACCACAACCTGGCCGCGCCCGCTGAAGACCCCTCCCATTCCGCGCTGGCAGGTGACCTGCTCGGCGAATCGCCGGCGATCTGGCAGCGCCTGGACGCCGAGCTGGCCGATACCCGGGCCCCGGTCATTTCCTGCGCCGCCCTGGTGCGCATCGACTTCGCAGCCGCGGGCAGCCTGCTCAACTGGGTCACCGAGCGCCACGGGCGCGGCGACGGCGTCCAGTTCACCGGCGTCCACCGCCTCATCGCCGCCTTCTTCGACGTCATCGGCATCGCCGACCACGCCAGCGTCAAGCTGCGCTGAGCCGGGGGAGAGGGTCAAGTCCAGGGGCGGATAATCCCCCCCATGGAACAATTTCATGGGACCACCATCATCAGCGTGCGCCGAAAGATCGCTGGCGGCGCCGACCAGGTGGCCCTCGGTGGCGACGGTCAGGTCACCCTGGGCAACATCGTCATCAAGGGCACCGCGCGCAAGGTGCGCCGCTTGTATCACGGCAAGGTGCTGGCCGGCTTCGCGGGCGCCACGGCCGATGCCTTCACCCTGTTCGAGCGCTTCGAGGCCAAGCTGGAAAAGCACCAGGGCCACCTGGCGCGCGCCGCCATCGAACTCACCAAGGACTGGCGCACCGACCGCGTGCTGCGCCGCCTGGAGGCGATGCTGGCGGTGGCCGACGCGACCAGCTCGCTGATCATCACCGGCAACGGCGACGTGCTGGAACCCGAGGGCGGCATCATCGCCATCGGCTCCGGCGGCGCCTATGCGCAGGCGGCGGCCAAGGCGCTGGTCGACCATACCGAGCTGCCGGCCGACCAGATCGTCAAGAAGGCGCTGGAAATCGCGGGCGAACTCTGCATCTACACCAACATGAACCACACCGTCGAGAGCCTTTGAAGCCGCAAGCGGCGAGTCCCCCATGTCCATGACCCCCCAGGAAATCGTCTCCGAGCTCGACAACCACATCGTCGGGCAGCCCCAGGCCAAGCGCGCAGTCGCCATCGCGCTGCGCAATCGCTGGCGCCGCCAGCAGGTGGCCGATCCGCTGCGCTCGGAAATCACGCCGAAGAACATCCTCATGATCGGCCCGACGGGCGTCGGCAAGACCGAGATCGCGCGCCGGCTGGCGCGGCTGGCCGACGCACCGTTCATCAAGGTGGAGGCGACGAAATTCACCGAGGTCGGCTACGTCGGCAAGGATGTGGATTCGATCGTTCGCGACCTGGCCGAGATCGCCATCAAGCAGACCCGCGAAGCCGAGAGCGCCAAGGTCCGCATGCGCGCCGAGGACGGCGCCGAGGAACGCATCCTCGACGTGCTGCTGCCGCCTGCGCGCCTGCCCGAGGGCGCAGCAGCCGGCGCCGACAGCGGCAACAGCACCCGCCAGGCCTTCCGCAAGAAGCTGCGCCAGCACGAACTCGACGACAAGGACATCGAGATCGAGCTGGCCGAGGCGCGCACCCCGCTGGAAATCATGGGGCCCGCCGGCATGGAGGAAATGACCGAGCAGCTGCGCGGCATGTTCGGTCAGCTGGGCCAGGCCAAGCGCAAGACGCGCAAGCTGAAGATCGGCGAGGCGATGCGCCTGCTGACCGAGGAGGAGGCCGCCAAGCTGGTCAACGAGGACGAGATCCGCACCCAGGCGATCCGCAACGCCGAGCAGAACGGCATCGTCTTCATCGACGAGATCGACAAGGTCGCCACCCGCAGCGAGACCCAGGGCGCGGACGTCTCGCGCCAGGGCGTGCAGCGCGACCTGCTGCCACTGGTGGAGGGCACCGCGGTCAGCACCAAGTACGGCGTGGTGCGCACCGACCACATTCTTTTCATCGCCAGCGGCGCCTTCCACCTGAGCAAGCCGAGCGACCTGATTCCGGAGCTGCAGGGCCGGTTTCCGATCCGGGTCGAGCTGCAATCGCTCTCGGTGGCGGATTTCGAGGGCATCCTGACCCAGACCCGCGCCTCGCTCGTCAAGCAGTACCAGGCGCTGCTGGCGACCGAGGGCGTGACCCTCGAATTCACGCCCGAAGGCATCACGCGGCTGGCCAGCATCGCGTTCGAAGTCAACGAGCGCACCGAAAACATCGGGGCGCGCCGGCTGTCGACCGTGATGGAGCGCCTGCTCGACGAGGTGAGCTTCGACGCCACCCGGCAGCAGGGGCAGGTCGTACGCATCGACGCGGCCTACGTGGATGTGCGGCTGCAGGCACTAAGTCACGACGAAGACCTTTCGCGTTTCATCCTGTAGGTGGCCCAGGCGCCGCACTCGGTTCGCGCAACGGATTCATTGCGTGAGCTAAGTGCTTCATGTGCAACGGTATTTGCTGTTTTGGCCTTGCCAAAACATCGCTAAGTCATTGATTCCAATACGAAAAATACCGACGCCGCGGCGTTGCGGGCGAAGCATTTCCTGCTACAGTGGAAAAAAGTGCAGTTAAGTGGGAAAAAGTGTCGGAGAAGCCTTCTTTCAGGCTTCAGACGCACCCACCACAGAGGTCTCGCAGGTCGTGTTTCAAGGCGCTTCATCGCTCAGTCTGGATGCCAAGGGGAGGCTCTCCGTGCCGACCCGGCATCGCGACGTCCTGAGCGCGACCGCCGCCGGCCAGCTCACCTTCACCAAGCATCCGCATGGCTGCCTGATGCTGTTTCCGCGCCCGGAGTGGGAAAAATTCCGCGAGCGCATCGTCGCCCTGCCGATGTCGGCCCAGTGGTGGAAGCGGGTCTTCCTCGGCAATGCCATGGATGTCGAGATGGACGGCACCGGCCGGGTGCTGGTTTCGCCCGAACTGCGCCAGGCCGCCGGCATCACGCGCGACGCGCTGCTGCTGGGCATGGGCAACCATTTCGAACTCTGGGACAAGGCCACCTACGATGCCAAGGAAGCCGAGGCCACCCAGGGTCAGATGCCCGAAGTCTTCCAGGACTTTTCGTTCTGAGGCCGGCCGTGGAGCAGCCGTGGATCCATACCACCGTCCTGTTGCAGGAGGCGGTGCAGGCCCTCTTCCTGGACGCCTCGCCGGGCTCGGGCACCTATGTGGATGCGACCTTCGGGCGCGGCGGGCATTCGCGCGCCATCCTGGAAAGGCTGGGGCCGGCGGGCCGGCTCATCGCGTTCGACAAGGACGCGGAAGCGGTGGCCGAAGCAGCGCGCATCGAGGATGCGCGTTTTTCCATCCGGCACCAGGGGTTCAAGGACATCGGGGAACTGCCGCCGGGCAGTGTGGCCGGACTGCTGATGGACCTCGGCGTCAGTTCCCCCCAGATCGACAACCCCGCCAGGGGTTTTTCTTTTCGTTTCGACGGCCCGCTGGACATGCGCATGGACACCACGCGCGGCGAAAGCGTGGCCGAGTGGCTGGCGACAGCCGATACCCAGCAGATTGCGGAGGTGATTCGTGACTATGGCGAAGAACGGTTTTCTGTTCAGATTGCAAAGGCGATTGTTGCTCGCCGACAAGAACGGGGCCCAGTTTCAACCACCACCGAGCTGGCCGAGCTCGTGGCTGGCGCGGTCAAAACCCGCGAGCCGGGCCAGAACCCTGCAACGCGCACATTTCAGGCTCTTCGGATTTTCATCAACGCCGAGCTTGAAGAGCTGCAACAGGCGCTAGCCGCCAGCCTGGTCGTGCTGCAACCCCAGGGCCGTCTCGCGGTGATCAGCTTCCATTCGCTGGAAGATCGCATCGTGAAGCAGTTCATCGCCGGGCAATCGCGCGAGGTCTACGACCGCCGCGCGCCCTTTGCCGCGCCGAAGACGATGAAGCTGCGGGCCGTGGGGCGCATCCGGCCCTCGAAGGCCGAGGTGGCCGGCAATCCGCGTGCGCGCAGCGCCATCCTGCGCGTCGCCGAACGCACCGCCGAGATAGCATGAAACACCCCCGAAGCGCCTACGGCGCCTCCTCCTCAAGGGGGCGATACCAGCGGCCCGGCAAAGCCGGTTCCGCGGTATCCCTGGCCTCTGGCTGCGCCGGTTTCATGCGTCGCGGGGCACGCAATAGCGTGGTGGAGCACTGAAATGGCAAGGCTCAACCTCTTGCTGCTGCTGGCCGTGCTGGGTTCGGCGATCTGGCTGGTGCACTCGCAGTACCGGTCGCGCCAGCTGTTCACCGAGCTGCACCGCATCGAGCTCGAAACGCGCCGCCTGGAGCTCGACCAAGACCGGCTGCAGGTCGAGAAGCGTGCCCAGGCCACGCCGCTGCGGGTCGAGAAGCTGGCCCGGGACCAGCTGAAGATGCGCACCACCACCCCGGCGATCACGCTGTACGTGCGCGAGGACGGCACCGTGCTGCCCGCGGTG
>DASXKG010000097.1:0-6377 GCA_036496965.1 Variovorax sp. | reverse complement strand
TGACGCGCGTGATGTTCTGGGTCATCGTGAAGAAGAACGCCCTGGCCGCCGACATCCACGTGCCGCTCTCGCCCCACACGCTACGCCACGCCTTCGCCACGCACCTGCTCAACCACGGGGCGGACCTGCGTGCCGTGCAACTCCTGCTGGGCCATGCGGACATCTCGACCACCACCATCTACACCCATGTGGCACGCGAGCGGCTCAAGCAGATGCACGCCAAGCATCACCCCAGAGGGTGATGTTGCTCGCCCCCCGGCTTCGCTCACTTCGTGTAGCGGTCTCCCCCCTGCCGGGGGGCAACACCAGCGGCCCGGCGGAGCCGGTTCCGCGGTGTTTCACGAAGGGGCCTGGCTGCGCCGGCCGAGCGGCAGAATCGAGGGCTGCGTTGAATTCGAGGTTGTCGTGATGTCGTCGAAGTCTGCATTGCATGCTGCTGCAGCGCTGATGGCCGCCTGGCTAGGCCTGTGGGCGCCCTTGGCGCAGGCGCAGGTGGTGCCTCGGGTGATCTACATGATCATTGCCTATCCGCCGGGCGGCGTGAGCGATGTGATCGGCCGGGCGCTGGCGGAGAAGCTGGGCGCGCAGTTGGGCAGCACGATCGTGGTCGAGAACAAGGCTGGCGCGAGCGGCACCATCGGCATGGATGCGGTCGCCAAGGCCGCACCGGACGGTGCCACGATCGGGTTTTCGGCAGTCAGTCCGCTGGTGCTGAATCCGCACCTGGGCAAGTCGCCCTTCGATCCGCTGAAGGACATCGCCCCGGTGGCGAGCGTCATGTATTCGCCGATCCTGCTGCTGGCCACGCCGGCGACCGGCACGCGCGATTTCGCCAGCCTGCTGGAGGACGCCCGGGCCCGGCCGGGCGCAGTGCGCTGGGCGACCTCGGGCCAGGCCTCGCTGGGCCACATCGTGCTGGAGGAGCTGCGCGCGGGCGCCAAGGTCGACATCACGCACATTCCCTACAAGGGTGGCGGGCAGCAGCTCAACGATGCGCTGGGTGGCCAGTTCGAAATCCTGTCGGCCAACGCCGGCCCGGCGCTGAGCGCCCAGATCCAGGCGCGCCGGCTGCGCCCGCTGGCTGTCGGCGCGCCGGCCCGGCTGGCCAAGCTGCCGAACGTGCCGACGATGGCCGAGCTGGGCTATCCGGCGGCCAACCTGTCCTCGCTGTTCGGCGTCTTCGCGCCGGCCGGCACGCCCGCGATACTGATCGAGAAATACAACATCGAGATCAACCGGGCGCTGGCCGATCCCGATCTGCGCGCGAGGTTGCTGGCCTCGGACAACGTGCCGACGGGAGGCAGCGCGGAGGATTTCGCCGGCGAGATCGCGACCGAGTCCGAGAACAACGCACGGATCATCAAGTCGGCCGGCATCCAGGCCGATTGACACAGGGTTGACACGGGGTTTTGCCTACCTTATAGTAGGTAGATGAACGCCACCTCGCCCCCGCCAACCGCCGGCGGCGGAAACACGCGCGGGCAGATTCTGGCCGTGGCGCGCGAACTGGTCCAGACCCGCTCCTACCTCGGCTTCAGCTTCCAGGACGTGGCCGATCAGGTGGGCATCCGCAAGGCCAGCCTGTATCACCACTTCCCGACCAAGGAGTCGCTCGGTGTCGAGGTGCTGCGCGAAGCCACCCAGGGCTTCAAGGACTGGACGCTGGCCAAGGCGCGCAGCCCGCAGGCCGCCCTGGAGGCCTATTTCCGCATGTACCGCAATGGCCTGCATGCCGGGCGCAGCGTCTGCCCCGCGGGCGCGCTGGCGCCCGGATGGGACTGCATCGATGCCGGCCTGCGCGAGGCCGTGCGCGACCTGCGCAACATGCAGGTGTCGTGGCTGACCGGCATGCTGGGCGCGCTGAACCCGGCCGGCAAGGCGCGCCTGGCGCCCGCTGCGCAGGCCGCCTATGTGTTTGCCAGCTGCCAGGGTGCGCTGCTGTCGGCCCGGATGACCGGCCGGGTGGAGGACTTCGACGAGGTGGTCGACGTGCTCAGGAGTTCGCTCGCCGTTCAGCGTTGAAGGATGTGCAGTGGCACGCTTCGCGTGCGTTTTTTTGACCCTCAAAAACTACCTATTGGTTGGTAGATCAAGGAGAATTCCATGAAAGCCGTGATTGCCGGATATGCCCGTTCCCCCTTTCATTTCGCCAGGAAGGGCGCCCTGGCCGAGGTCCGGCCCGACACCCTGGCGGCGCAGGTGGTGCGCGGCCTGCTCGAGCGCACCGACCTCGACCCGGCATCGATCGAGGACCTGATCCTCGGCTGCGCCTATCCCGAGGCGGCCCAGGGCAACAACCTGGCGCGCATCGTCGGCCTCTTGGCCGGCCTGCCGCAGGAGGTGGGCGGCATGACGGTGAACCGCTTCTGCGGCTCGTCGATGCAGGCGGTGCACATCGCGGCCGCGCAGATCGAGGCGGGCATGGGCGATGCCTTTCTGTGCGTGGGGGTGGAGTCGATGACGATGGTGCCGCAGGGCGGTTTCAATTTTTCGCCCAACCCGGAGCTGCTGGCCCACAGCGATGCCTACATCTCGATGGGCGAAACCGCCGAGAACGTGGCCGCGCGCTGGAAGGTGAGCCGCGCCGACCAGGAGGCGCTGGCCGTCGAGTCGCACCGCAAGGCCGCCGAGGCGCGCGCGCAGGGCCGGTTGGCCAGCGAGATCGTCGCCATCACGAAGGAGACGGGGGAGCGCGTCGACGCGGATGGCTGCATCCGGCCGACGACCACGGCCGAGGCACTGGCGGCGCTGAAGCCGGCCTTCCGCGCCGACGGCGTGGTGACTGCGGGCACCTCGTCGCCGCTCACCGACGGCGCCGCAGCGGTGCTGGTGACCAGCGATGCCTTTGCCGTGGCCCATGGCCTGCATCCGCTGGCGCGCATCCGGTCGTTCGCGACCGTCGGGGTCGATCCGGCCATCATGGGCATCGGTCCGATCCCGGCCACCCGCAAGGCGCTGGCGCGCGCCGGTCTCTCGGTGGGCGATCTCGGCGTGGTCGAGATCAACGAGGCATTTTCCTCGCAGGCGCTGGCCTGCATCCGCGACCTGGGACTCGATCCGGCCCGTGTCAACCTGGACGGCGGCGGCCTGGCCATCGGCCATCCGCTGGGCGCCACCGGCGCGCGGATCACCGGCAAGGCGGCGGCGCTACTGGCGCGCGAGAATGTGCGCTACGCGCTCGCCACCCAATGCATCGGCGGCGGCCAGGGCATCGCCACCGTGCTCGAAAGGATCTGACCAATGACCATGCACAAGCAGCTCTACCTCGACGATCTCGCGCCGGGCCAACGTTTCGTCAGCGGCGAGCACCAGCTCGACGCGGCGCAGATCGTCGCCTTCGCCACCCAATTCGATCCGCAGCCTTTCCACCTCGATGAGGAGGCGGCGCGCGGCACCTTCTTCCAGGGTCTGGCCGCCAGCGGCTGGCACACGGCGGCCATCACGATGCGCCTGCTCGTCACCAGCGGCATTCCGCTGGCCGACGGCATCATCGGCTCCGGCGGCGAATTGAGCTGGCCCCTGCCGACGCGGCCGGGCGACCGGCTGCACGTGGAAAGCGAAGTGCTGGAAGTGATTCCATCGCGTTCCAAGCCGGATCGCGGCATGGTGCAGATGCGCTGCGAGACGCTGAATCAGAACGGGCAGGTGGTGCAGCGCTTCTCGCCCAAGCTGGTGGTGTTGCGCAAGGGCGCCTGACTCGGCTGAGACCGGCTCAGCCCTGCGCGAGTGCCCGCAATTCCTCTTCGGTGAAGCCGGCACGGCTGCGAGCCTCGAGATTGAAGGGCGGGCGCAGCCGTGGCGCCTCGTGGCGCCGATAGAGCAGGCGGTAGTGCGCGATCGGATCGAGGCCGCGGCGTTCGCAGAGCCAGCGGTACCAGCGGTTGCCGATCGCCACATGGCCGATTTCGTCGCGCAGGATGATGTCGAGGATGGCGCAGGCCGCCAGTGCATCGGGCGTGTTCACGCGGCGCAGCTTGGCCTGGATCAGCGGCGTCGCATCGAGGCCGCGTGCCTCGAGCGTGCGCGGCACCAACGCCATGCGCGCAACCACGTCGTCGCGGGTCTTCTCGCACATCGACCACAGCCCATCGTGGCCGCTGAAGTCGCCGTATTGCCAGCCCATGCCGCGCAGCTGCGCATGCAGCAGCGTGAAATGCAAGGCCTCCTCGTCGGCCACGCGCAGCCAGTCGCGGTAGTAGGCCTCGGGCATGCCGTCGAAGCGCCAGGCTGCATCGAGCGCCAGGTTGATGGCATTGAATTCGATGTGGCAGATCGAATGGACCAGCGCGGCACGGCCTTCGGGCGTGAAGGGGGAGCGCTTCTGCACTGCCGTGGCGGCGACGCGCAACGGGCGCTCGGGCCGGCCCGGCACGGCGCCGTCGTCACCGGGTCGACGCAGCTCGGCATCGTCCCACGGCGCCGGCGGCAGTTCGGCGAACAGGGCGCGCGTGGCCGCGACCTTCTGGCCGGGATCGGTCAGGCGCAGGGCGGCCAGGGCGCCAAGACGGGGATGCATCCCTACAATTCTAGTTTTGCACCTCTGGAGTACGCGCGATGGCTCTCTACGAACTCGACGGCCTGGTGCCGCAGCTGGCGGATGGCGCCTGGGTGGCCGACAGCGCCCAGGTCATGGGCGAGGTGGTGCTGGGCGAAAACGTCAGCATCTGGTTCGGCGCCGTGCTGCGCGGCGACACCGAGCCCCTGCGCATCGGGCGCAACAGCAACGTGCAGGACCTGTCGGTGCTGCACGCCGACATCGGCTGCCCCTTGACCATCGGCGAGAACGTCACCATCGGCCACCAGGTGATGCTGCACGGCTGCACCATCGGCGACAACTCGCTGATCGGCATCCAGGCGGTGGTCTTGAATAACGCCAGGATCGGCCGCAATTCGATCGTCGGCGCCGGCAGCGTCGTGACCGAGGGCAAGGAATTTCCGGACAACTCGCTGATCGTCGGCGCGCCGGCCAAGGTGGTGCGCACGCTCGACGATGCCGCCGCCGCGAAGCTGCGCCAGAGCGCCGAGCACTACGTGGACAACGGCCGTCGCTTCGCGAAGGGCCTGAAGAAGATCGCCTGAACGGCGGGAGAGCGAGCATTCATTGAGCGAGTTGCACAAGTTCCTGTTCGACGGCATGCCGGTGCGCGGCATGATCGTGCGCCTGACGGACGCTTGGCAGGAGATCCTGGCGCGGCGCGCCTCCAATACCACCACCGGCGCCTATGCGCCGCCGGTGGCCGAGCTGCTGGGCGAGATGACCGCCGCCGCAGCGCTGATGCAGGCCAACATCAAGTTCAACGGCGCGCTGATCCTGCAGATCTTCGGCGACGGCCCGGTCAAGGTGGCGGTGGCCGAAGCCAAGCCCGACCTGAGCCTGCGCGCCACCGCCAAAGTGGTCGGCGAGCTGCCGCCCGACGCCCGGCTGGCCGCGATGGTCAATGTCGCGAACAAGGGCCGCTGCGCGATCACGCTCGACCCGAAGGAAAAGCTCCCGGGCCAGCAGCCCTACCAGGGCGTGGTGCCGCTGTTCGGCGATCGCGGCGAGAAGCTCGATCGCCTCGCCGACGTGCTGCAGCACTACATGCTGCAAAGCGAGCAGCTCGACACCACGCTGGTGCTGGCTGCCGACGACAAGGTGGCGGCGGGGCTCCTGATCCAGCGACTGCCGGTCAAGGGCGAGGCCAACCTGGAGGGCCGGTCGGCGAGCGAGCGCGACCAGGCCAACGAGGACCAGATCGGCCGCAACGAGGATTACAACCGCATCTCGATCCTGGCTTCCAGCCTGACGCGCGAGGAGCTGCTCACGCTGGACGTCGACACCATCCTGCGGCGCCTCTTCTGGGAAGAAAAGCTGCTGCGCTTCGAACCGCAGGCCGGCCTGCTCGGCCCGCATTTCGCCTGCACCTGCGGCCGCCCGCGGGTGGCCAACATGATCCGCGGGCTCGGCCTCGACGAAGCCGAGAGCATCCTCGCCGAGCGTGGCGACATCGAGGTCGGATGCGACTTCTGCGGCAAGCAGTACCGCTTCGACGCCGTGGATGCGGCGCAGATATTCACGGCGCCGGGGGATCAGATGCCGGGCAGCGCGGTGGTTCAATAGCGGCGGCGCCGGGCCGCCCCAAGGCGGCCTGCGGCCCCCTCGGGGGGCAGCGACCCACACGAAGTGGGGGAGCGTGGGGGCTCAGATCTTTTCCGGCGCCAGCAGGGCCTCGCCCATGCGGGCCCGGAAAAGCAGGTCGCCGGTGACGCGCAGGCGCCGGCTCATCTCGCGTGCGATGTTCATCTGGATCAGCGTGAACTGCTCGATGTCGTGCTCGTAGAGGCGGTACAGATTGGCGCTGGTGATCTCGATCGCGCTGCAGTCCTCGTCCGCGCGC
>DASXKG010000096.1:0-7619 GCA_036496965.1 Variovorax sp. | reverse complement strand
GGCGGCGCAGCCGGTCCACCATGCAGGCGATCGGCGTGATGCCGATGCCGCCCGCAATCAGGACCGAGGGCGCGTCGTCCGCGGCCAGTTCGAAGTTGTTGCGCGGGCCGCCGATGTCCACCAGGGTGCCGACGCGAAGATGCTCGTGCACGAAGGCCGATCCGCCGCGACTGGCCGGATCGCGCTTGACCGCGACCAGGTAGTGATCGCGCTCCTCCGGCGGGTTCACCAGCGAGTACTGGCGCACCAGTCCTTCGGCCAGGTGCAGGTCCAGGTGCGCGCCCGGCGTGAAGGCGGGCAGCGGCTCGCCATGCGCGGCCGGCCGGCGGAATTCGAGCAGGTGGATGCCGCGCGCCGCGTAGTGGATGCGGGTCAGGCGCAGCGGCGTCGGCGGCGCCGCCACGCCGCGCAGCGCGTGCTCGTCGGCGGCGCTCAATTCCAGATCGCGAAGCACAGGCCGGTCCCGGTGCCGGCCGGTGTGCGATAGGCCGGGATGTACTCGAGCGAGGACAGCGCGAGATGCTCGACCGCGCCGGCCATGCAGATCCAGTTGCGGATCTCCGAGTTGCCGGAATTGAGTTGCTGGCGCGGCAGCGCATACAGCGCCTCTGCATCCCGCTCGCGCAAGGCGCGGATGATGCGCCCGTCCAGCTCCTCGTCGACGGTGAAATGGCTCAGGCCGCCCGAGGCGATCACGCCTACGCGGGCGTCGCGCGGCAGGCTTTCGACCGCCCGCCGGATCTCCTGGCCCAAGCGGTGGCAGCGGCGCGGCGTAGGCTGGTTCGGCGGGTAGTAGGTGTTGAGGAAGACCGGCAGTACCGGCACGGTGGCTCCTTCGAGCAGGCGGTTGTGCACGAAGCCGAAGGCGTGGCCTTCACCGTACCCGTCGGCAATGGTGTCGGCCACCGAGACGTCGAACTCCCGCTCGACCAGGTGGCCGATGACATGCAGCGCGAGTTCGGAATCGACCGGATAGTCCTTGGGCGACTCCCGCTCGTAGTAGCGCGCCGCGGCCGCGCGCGACCAGTCGGGCCCGGGATGGTTGGCGGCCAGCGGCACGTTGCGGATGCTCTTGCCGTGGTAGACCAGGACGGAAGGCAGGTTGTCGGTCTGGTAGAGCTCCTTCTGGTCGTCACCGACGACGATCAGCGTGTCGAGCTCGGCACGGCGCAGTACCTCGGCGAGCTTGGCGACCTGCGCCGCCGCGGCGGCGTGACGCGCCGCCAGCACCTGCGGCTGCAGCTCCCCGGCGATGCTGTCGCCGGCCAGCGCCGCGAGCTGGTCGTAGGTCATGGGATTGCCGGCCTTGTCGAGGTGGGCGCGAGCGCGGTCGCGCTCGATGAAACGGGTCCAATCCGCGAGCGGCGCGTTGAGCATCGGCGTGTGCGAGGAGCCGATGCCAAGGACGATCTTGGCCATGAGGGAATGCGTCTCCTGTCTTCTCGATTTTGGAATTATATTCTGATAACGGGATCAGAGCGGATGGCCCTGCGCCGATGGCGGCCACGACAGAACCCGTTTGACATAGCCTCATTTCCAGCAGGTAATTCCATTTTTGAAAACAATGCAGGAGACAGGCCGTGAGCGACATCCATTCGCAGACACGTCGCGCCGCACTCAGGGCGCTCGGCGCCGGCGCACTCTTCATGTCCGGCGCCCGGGTGCGGGCCGAGGGCGACGACGCGACCGTCACGGTGGTGGTGGGGGCGGCCTCGGCGATGGACACCACCGCGCGCCTGATCGCCCAGCAGTTGAAGGATTCGCTCGATCGGCCGGCCATCGCGCTGAGCAAGCTCGGCGCCGGGCAACGGGTGGCGCTGGCCGAGGTCCGGCATGCGGCGCCCGATGGCCGCACGCTGCTGTTCGCCACCAACGGCCCCTTCTCGATCTATCCGCACATCTACACCAAGCTGGAATACGACCCCGTCAATGACTTCACGCCGATCGCCGGCGTGTCGGAGTTCGATGTCGCGGTCGCCACCGGACCGGCCACGGGCGCGGCCGACATGCAGCAGCTCATCGACTGGTTCAGGTCCAAGGGCACCGGAGCAGTCTACGGTTCGGCACCCGGCACCGGCTCGCTGTCCAACTTCGTCGGCATCTCGATCTCGCTGGCCACGCACATCCCGATGGAGCATGTTCCCTACAAGGACAGCGGCGTGGGCATCATCGACCTGGTCGCCGGCCGGCTGCCGATGATGATCACCGGCACGCAGCCGCTGGCCGAGATGCACAAGACCGGCAAGATCCGGGTCCTGGCGGTGTCGGGCCCGGAGCGCTCGATCCTGCTGCCCGAGGTGCCGACCCTGAAGGAAAGCGGCATCAACGTCAGCAGCACGACCTTCACCGGCCTGTTCGGGCCGCGCCGCATGGCGCCGGAGCTGGTGAAGAAGTTCCACGATGCCATCGCGCCGATGTTCACGCAGCCGGACTCGCTGGAGAAATTCCGGGCCGCGGGGATGACGCCTTCCTACACCACCGGGGCCCAGCTCGCGGCCGCCCTGGTGAAGGAAAGCAAGCGCTTCGAGATGCTCGTCAAGGCGAGCGGCTATGTGCCGCAGGAGTCCTGAGCACATTTCGAGCGGCTCATTCCGAGGGCTGTCGTCGCCCCGCTCACTACTTCGCCGCCACCGCTTCGGCGGGCACCTTGGGCGCCTTGGGCGCCCGCACGGCGGTGCGCATCATGTCTGCGTAGGCCTGCTGCCACTCCACCGACTCGTGCATCTCGAAATAGCCGCTGCGCGCGGCCATCAGCAATTCGGGTGCCTCCACCGCCGCCGGCGCGGGCACGCCCTCGCGGAAGGCGCGCGCGGCCTGCAGGGCGCGGCGCCGCGTGCGCGCGATCATCAGGTCGCCGGGGCCGAGGTGCTCCTTCGAATGGTCGGTGATCGGGCCCATGCTTTCGGTCACTGCCTGGTCCTGCGAGCCGATGTGGTCGATGCCCGAATAGATGCGGTTGCTGCGCTGGGCCTCGCGGTCGATCAGCCAGTCGTTGGCCTCGATGCCCCTGACGCGGTAGCGGCCCAGCCACTCGGTGGAGACGGGCAGGTAGTCCGGCTGCGGCCTGGCGCCGCCCAGCGGCTTGCCGTCCTTCAACGGCAGCCCGGATTGCGGCACGCCCTTGCGCTTGCGCCAGAAGATCTGCATCACGTGCTCGTCGTCCAGCGGCACCCAGGCGCGGGCCTGGATGTTGCCCGGGAACTCGCCTTGCGGGGTCTGGGTCCAGAACGGGAACATGTAGTTCGCGAAGCGCCAGTAGATGGTCTCGGGCTTCACCGTGCGGTAGGCGCCGTAGGTGGTGCCCCAGGGGGTGTCGCGCACGTGGTACTTGGGCGCGCGTTCCGACGCGGTGTGCTGCAGCGGATGGCCTTCGGGCACGTTGTCCGGATCGAGGTGGCCCACATGCAGAAAGCCGAAGTGCGAGGTGTCGATGTCGCCTTCCAGCGCCTGCATCCAATTGCAGCTGCGCATCGTGAAGGAGAGGTCGACGTCGTCTTCCTCGAGCAAGGTGGCCTCGACCATCGGCAGCGGCGGCGGCGCGCTCTGCCGGTCGCCCATGTAGACCCAGACGATGCCGTTGCGGTCCACGGCCTTGTAGGCGGGCGCCTTCACCTTTTCCTTGAAGTCCTGGCTCGCCGGCACGCTGGGCATCTCGACGCAATTGCCGTCGACGTCGAACTTCCAGCCGTGATAGATGCAGCGGATGCCGCCCTCTTCGTTGCGCCCGAGCACGAGCGATGCGCAGCGGTGCGGACACTGGTGGTCCATCACGCCCACGCGGCCGTTGCTGTCGCGGAACGCGACCAGCTTCTCGCCCAGCAGCATCAGCCGCATCGGCGTGCCGTCGACCGCCAGTTCGCTCGAGCGCGCGGCCGGTATCCAGTATTGCCGCATGAAGTTGCCCATCACGGTGCCGGGACCGACCCGGGTGAGTTCTTCGCTGTCCTTGCCTGCCTTCATAGCCACTCCATGTGAGTTGAGAAAAAAAGATTCAGTCGCTGCGCCGCACCAGGCGGATCTGGTCCACCTGCCCCGCGGGCCCGAGTCCGGCGTAGCCCTCGACGCGATCGAGATCGACCAGTACCACCACTCCGAGCCTGGCGAAGTCGTGGGCCCGTTCGGCCTCGGGCGATGCATCGAAGACGCGCTGCCGATCGGCCGCCAGGTCGCTCACGCGCGCCCGGCCCTGGAAGTTGTAGGTCGCCTTGCTGTCTTCGTTGCGGTAGACCAGCGCCAGCTTCGGGTTGTGCCGGATGGCGCGGATGAAGGCCCCGTCGGCGCTGCGGATCCACATCGCCAGCTGGTCGTCGCCATAGGCCTGTACCGAGCCGCGAAAGCTCAGCACCGGCTGGCCCTCGGGATCGCAGTAGGCCACCAGCATCGGATGGCGCTCCACCAGCGCGTTGTCGATCATCCGTTTCAGCGACTCGGGCAGCACCAGGGGCTCGGCATCGGGCGGCGGCGGCGGGGTGCGCTGCTGCTGCACGAGGGAGACGATTCCGCCTTCGAAGCCCAGGGTGAACACCAGCCCGCGGTCGCGCGAGCCCGGGCGCCGAATGGCGTGAAGCTGCACCCTGCCCTGCGCCGCAGCCTGTGGAGACTGCCATTGCAGCCGGCGCGACAGTTCGGCATTGGCGCCCTGCCGCAATTCGTGGACCACCGCATCGACGCCCTCGACGGTCAATCCGAGCCGCATCAATCGGACTGAGGGATGGAGCAGCGCACGCAGATCCTGCTCGGCCTGTTGCGGTGGTGCGGCCAGCGCTTCGACAAGGCGCTGCGCGAGGGCCATGGCGGCGGCTTCCATCACAGTGCCTCCGGAACGTAGCCGCTGGCCTGCACCAGCTGCGCGAAATGGCGGCGGTCCTCGGCCAGCGATGCCGCCAGCTGGGCACCTGTCATCGGTGCCGGCGCCATGCCCTGGGCCAGCAGCTTCTCGCGCATGTCGGGCTTGTCGAGCATGGGCAGCATGGCGGCGCGCAAGCGATCCACCGAGGGGCCCGGCATGCCGGCGGGAGCGAACAGGCCAGCGGAGTTCTGGATGACGACGTCGAGGCCCGACTCCTTGAGCGTGGGGATCTCCGGGACGAGTGGCGAGCGCTGTTCGCCCGAGACGGCCAGCAGGCGGATCTTGCCGGTCCGGTGCATCTCGACCAGCGGGCTGGTGCCGGTGATCATGATCGGCAGCCGCCCGGCCGCCAGATCGATGATGCCGACGCCGCTGTCCTTGTAGTGCACCGGATTGAGCCGCACGCCGGCGGCCAGCGAGACGGCAATGCCGCAGAAGTGCGACGACGAACCGGCACCCGGCGCTGCGCCGTACTCGGCACCGCCGCTGCCCCTCTTGCGCACCCAGTCCAGCAGTTGATGGATGTCCGTCACGCCGGTCGCCGGTCCCGTGGCCACGCCGACATCGAACCAGCACAGCCCCGCGATCGGCGTGAAGTCGGCCACCGGGTCGTAGTCGAGCCGGGTGTAGATGTTCGGATAGATCGCGAACGGGCTGCTGGTGGAGAACATCAACGTGCGGCCATCGGGCGCCGCGCGCTTGAGTTCGCCCAGCGCCACGCGACCACCGGCACCGAGCTTGCTGAGCACGATGACCGGCCGTCCGAGCGGGTCGTGCAATTGCTCGGCGACCAGTCGCGCGGTGACGTCCATCGACGATGCCGCGCCGACGAGGATCGTCACCGCGGCGCGGTCGTCCTGCGCCAGCACCGGTCCGGCGCCGATCGCCGCTGCGGCGGCGGCAAGGGCCTGGAGGGTTGAACGACGCGTCATCATGATGTGTGTGTCTCCATTCGCTCTCAGGAAGCTCCGACGAACTCGGAAGTTCAGAACGGCGAGTGCAGCGCCTCCAGCAACGGCCATTCGCGGTCCACCGGGAAGACGAAGGCCGGTGCATCGCCGCAAGGCCAGTCGATGGCCAGCGCGGGGTCGTTCCAGCGCAGGCCGCCCGCCAGGGCGCGGTCGTTGTAGTCGCTGAGGCGGAAGGCCACCTCGGTGTCGGGCTCCAGCGTGCAGAAGCCGTGGGCGAAGCCCGGCGGCACGTTCAGCTGCCGCCAGTCGCCGGCGGCCAGATCGACCATGCGGTGCCGGCCATAGGTCGGCGAGCCACGCCGGATGTCCACGCAGATATCGCGGATGCGGCCACGAGCCACCCGAACCACCTTGTGCTGCGCGTGCGGCGGCCGCTGGAAATGGAGACCGCGCACCGTG
The DNA here is from genome assembly GCA_036496965.1 of Variovorax sp. Lineage (GTDB taxonomy): Bacteria > Pseudomonadota > Gammaproteobacteria > Burkholderiales > Burkholderiaceae_C > Variovorax. The sequence continues at coordinate 1,400 of DASXKG010000096.1, read as the reverse complement.
TGTCGCCGGGGATAGAAGGAGGCGTGCTCCTGCACGTAGTGCGAGGCGGCGCCGGCGGCCGCGAAGCCGCGCTCATCGTAGTAGTAGCTGTAGCGGCCGTTCGCGTCGCCGCTCAGGTCGGGCTCGATGACGAACAGGCCTTGCAGGCCCAGTGCTTGTGTCTCCATCGTGGTGCTGCGCTTCGGGAGTTGTTAGCAGAATATAATTCCATTTTTGGAATTACACAACCGCGACCTCCCCTGGCGCCACGCCAAACGCCTGGCAGTCATCAGGCCACGGCCAGTGCGCGCTCGATGCCCGTAAGGACCCAGCCGTTGCCGGCCGCCACGGCCGCCTCCCGCACCTGCGCCAGCCGCGCGCGCCCGGCGCCGGTGCCGGGTGCTGCCAGGGCCGCGGCGACAGCGCGAGCACGCTCGACCATGAGCCCGACCCAGGGCAGCGGCTCGGCAGCGAACACCTCTTCGAGCGTGGCCGCGTAGTTCAGCGCCCGGCCCCACTCGCACGCGTCCAGGCAGGCTTCGATCGCATCGCGATAGAACCAGAGATGGTTGTGGGCCAGCCCGGTCTTCTCGAGCAGCGCTTCGCCCTCGGTCAGGCAGGCGCAGCGCTCGTCCTCGCTCTGCGCCACGCGTGCCAACCGGCCCTGCACGGCGGCGCCGATGAATCCCAGGCCGGTCTGGCGCGCCAGGGCGAAAGCCTGCATCAGCGCATCGCGGGCAGCTGTGCGATCGCCGCGGCGCAGGTGATGCTCGGCGGAGCAGCCCAGCAGGATCGCCTCGTAGCGGCGCGAACCAGCCAGGCGGGCCAGCGCCAGGGCCTGTGCACAGGCGGCCGTCGCCTCCTCGAAGCGGCCGGCTTCGGTGAGCACCTGCGCCAGGGTCGCCTGGGCGAACACCCGCACCGGCACCACGCCGAAGCGCTCGCCATCGTCACAAGCCGATTGCGCGGCGGCGATCGCGTCCGGCAGCTGGTTCGCATACCAGAGGCAGTGTCCGATCATGCAGCGGTTGGGCACCGCAATGCGGATCTGAGACTCGCACAACGCGACGCAGCGCCTGAAGTAGTCGAGCGCGCTGCCCATGCGGCCTTGCGCATAGCGCGCATCGCCCAGCCCGCTGAGCGCGCGCGCCTGGCTCTGCGCATCGCCGCACTGCTCGGCGTACCGGAGCGCCAGCACATGCTGCGCGTCGCATTCGGCCGTGCGCCCTTGCGAGAAATAAAGGTTGCCCCGGGTGTGATGGATGCGCGAACGCTCCAGGGTCAGGGCGAGCCGCTCGGCAATCGGTTCGGCCCGGTCCAGCGCCTCCATCGCCGCCGCGAAGTCGCCGGTGACCCGATGGCCGGCGGCGACGCCCATCGAAGCGCGGCAGCGTTGCAGGTCGTCGGCGGCCAGATCGAGC
>DASXKG010000095.1:0-17304 GCA_036496965.1 Variovorax sp. | reverse complement strand
GAATGGGGCGAGGGCGTGTTCGGCGCCGAGGCCGCCGCCGAGCACTACTTCAAGAAGCCCGCGTCGCGCCTGAACAATCTGGAAGCGGCGCGGCTGGCCGTGATGCTGCCCAGCCCCAAGCTCTTCGAGCGAAGGCCCGGTTCGCCCTACCTGGCCAGCCGCTCGGCGACCATCGCGGCACGCATGCCAGCGGCCGAACTGCCTTGAGCGCGGCAACGCGACCCGTATCATCGACCCATGCTCGCAAAGTTCACGGCGTGGGGATTGCTGGCCTTGATCCGGCTTCTCACGGGCGCGCAGGCGCGTTGGTGGGGCTGCCCGCCCAAGGCCGAGCAGCGCATCTACTTCGCCAACCACCAGAGCCACCTCGACCTGGTGATGATCTGGGCCGCGCTGCCCGAGGAGTTGCGCAGCATCACCCGGCCGATCGCAGCGCGCGACTACTGGGCCAACACGCCCTTCAAGCGCTGGATCACGAGCGAGGTCTTCCATGCGATCTATGTCGAGCGGGGCGGCGCGGCGGTGCCGCCGGGCAGCGCCGAGGCCCTGGCGCCGCTGCAGCCGCTCATCGAGGCGCTGCAAAGCGGCGATTCGATCATCATTTTTCCGGAAGGCACGCGCGGCCACACCGGAGAGCCGCAGAAGTTCAAGTCGGGCCTCTACACGCTGGCGCAGATGTTTCCGGAGGTCGTGCTGGTACCCGCCTGGATCGACAACGTCCAGCGCGTGATGCCCAAGGGCGAAGTGGTGCCGGTGCCGATCCTGTGTTCGGTCACCTTCGGTGTGCCGCTGCGTCTGGAGGACGACGAGGAGCGCCGAGCTTTCCTCGACCGCGCCCGGCAGGCCGTGATCGCGCTGCGAGACGTCTAGCGTGAACCAGTTCCTGCGCAACCTCTCTGCGACGCATCAGGTCGCCGCCCTCTTCCTGATCGTGTTCGGGCTGCTGGCGATCGTCAGCACGGCGACCTTCCTGCTGAGCTTCAGGGAAGAGCGCAATCCGGTCCATGACGAGATCTGGCAGCGCGAGTTCCAGCACTTCCGCACGCTGCTGCGCACCACCTGGTTCATGGTGGTGGTGTTCTGGATCAGCTGGGCCCTGGGCGAGACGGTCGCGACACTGCTGTTCGCGCTGATCTCCTTCTTTGCGCTGCGCGAGTTCATCACGCTCTCGCCGACCCGGCGCGGCGACCACCGCAGCCTGATCCTGGCCTTCTTCATCGTGCTGCCGATCCAGTTCTGGCTGGTCGAGAGCGCGCACTTCGATCTCTTCACGGTGTTCATCCCGGTCTACGTCTTCCTGGCGATTCCGGTGGTGAGCGCCCTGGCCGACGACCCCAGCCATTTCCTCGAACGCAATGCCAAGCTGCAGTGGGGCATCATGGTCTGCGTCTACGGCATGAGCCATGTGCCGGCGCTGCTGCTCCTGTCCTTTCCCGGCTACGAGGGCAAGAACGCCTTCCTGGTGTTCTTCCTGGTGTTCGTGGTCCAGACCTGCATGCTGGTGCAGCACCTGATCTCCCGGCGCAGTGCGCTGCCGGCCTCCGGCGAGCCGGATCTGGTGTTGGCGCCCGGTCGCCTGGTGGCGCTGCGCCGCTGGCTGTTCATGCAGCCGCCCTTCGCGCCGAACGTCAGCAGCAGCTTCAACTGGACCAGCTGGAGCCTGGGCGTGGCCCTGGCGAGCATCGTCGGCGGCCTGCTCGCCTTCATCACGCCATTCAGGTTCTGGCAGGCCTTCGTGATGTCGCTGATCGCCTGCGTCGCCGGCTCGATGGGCCATCTGGTGATGAAGGCGCTCAAGCGCGACCGCGGCATTCCCAACTGGGGCCGGCGCGACGTAGGCGTAACGGGCGCCAACGGCTTGCTCGACCGGGTCGATGCGCTCTGCTTCGCGGCGCCGGTGTTCTTCCACGCCGTGCGCTGGTACTTCGACGCATAAGACATGCGGATTCTTGGCATCGACCCCGGATTGCAGACCACCGGCTTCGGCGTGGTCGACGTCGACGGCCACGCGCTCAGCTATGTCGCCAGCGGCACCATCAGCACCCGGCACCTGTCGACCGGCGAACTGCCGGCGCGCCTGAAGGTGCTGTTCGACGGCATCGGCGAGATCGCCGAGCGCTACCGGCCCGATGTGGCCGCGGTCGAGATCGTGTTCGTCAACGTCAACCCGCAATCCACCCTGCTGCTCGGCCAGGCCCGCGGCGCCTGCCTCACCGCGCTGGTCAGCAACGACCTGTCGGTGGCCGAGTACACCGCCTTGCAGATGAAGCAGGCGGTCGCCGGCCATGGCCGGGCCGCCAAGGCCCAGGTGCAGGAAATGGTGAAGCGCCTGCTGCGCCTGCCCGGCGTGCCCGGCAGCGACGCCGCCGACGCCCTCGGCATCGCGATCACGCATGCGCATGTGGGCAGTTCGATGGCGCGGCTGGCCCAGGCAACGGTGCTGGGGCGCAGCCCCACGGGGAGGTATCGGCAGGGGCGCAGCCGCTGAGGCCGTCCCCGCCAGGGCTTCAAAAGACCCGCTCGGCGATCAGCACCGCGAAGAAGCCGAAGGCCGCCAGCAGCGTCCATTTGAGCACGATCGAGCCGAAGCGGCGGTACCTGTGCTGGCCGGTGGCGGCGTAGCAGGCAAACGAGACGCCGGCCAGCAGCAGCAGCAGCAGGATGGCCGAGCGAAAGAGGAGCATCGGCCGGATCGGTCGCTGTGCCGGGCTACCAGGCCCGCGCGACTTCGGCGAAGCCCGCCGGCGCCCGCTTCTGATCGTCGAAGGTCACGACCTCGTAGGCGTCTTCGCGCGCCAGCAGCGCGCGCAACAGCTTGTTGTTGAGCGCATGGCCGGAACGGAAGGCGCTGTAGGCGGCCAGGAGCGGCCGGCCGATCACATAGAGATCGCCCATCGCGTCGAGGATCTTGTGCTTGACGAACTCATCGTCGTAGCGCAGGCCGCCCGCATTGAGGACCTTGGAGTCGTCCATCACGATGGCATTGTCGAGACCGCCGCCACGCGCCAGGCCCTTGGACAGCATGTACTCCAGCTCCTTGGTGAAGCCGAAGGTGCGCGCCCGCGCGATGTCACGGCTGTAGGAGCCGCTGCCCAGGTCGAACTCGACGCGCTGGCCGGTCGAATTGACCACCCGGTGGTCGAAGTCGATCTCGAAGCTGAGCTTGAAGCCGTGGTACGGATCGAGGCGCGCCCACTTGACGTCCGTGCCCTCGCCCTCGCGCACCTCGACCCGCTGGGTGACGAGGATGAAGCGCCGCGGCGCGCTCTGCAGCGCGATGCCCGCGCTCTGCAGCAGGAACACGAAGGAAGACGCCGAGCCGTCGAGGATCGGCACTTCGTCGGCCGTGATGTCGATCAGCAGGTTGTCGATGCCCAGGCCCGCGCAGGCCGACATCAGGTGCTCCACCGTCTGCACCTTGGCGCCGCCCGAGGACACGGTCGAGGCCAGCCGCGTGTCGGTGACCGACTCGGCCGTCATGGCGATGGCCACCGGCTCGGGCAGGTCCACGCGCCGGAACACGATCCCGTGGTCCACCGGCGCCGGGCGCAGCGTGAGCTCCACCCGCTGCCCGCTGTGCAGCCCCACGCCCACGGCGCGGGTGATGGATTTGAGGGTTCTCTGCTGCAGCACGCCGGCGATTTTACCGGCGCGCGCCTTGCGCAGCCCCGTCACCCTCGCTATGCCCCCGATAGCGGTCACGCCAAACGTCTCAGTCGGCTTGCCTGCGCAGGAAGGCGGGGATCTCGAAGTCGTCCATGCCACCCGAAGACAGCGCGTCCACCTTCGCCGCCGCCATCGTGCGGTTGGTGCGCCACACGCTCGGCACGGCCATGCCGTCGTAGTTCGGCTGGCTGCCCGCATGGGCTGCCCCGCCGCCCAGCGTGGGCACGGTGAAGCCGATGTTGTCGGTGCCGGTGCGAATCACTTCCAGCGTCGGTGCCTGGCGGCGCGCGTCCTGGCGCGAGAGGCCGGTCGCGACCACGGTCACGCGCATCTCGTCGCCCAGGTTGTCGTCGTAGGCGGCGCCGTAGATCACGTGCGCATCCGGCGACGCGTAGGCGCGGATGGTGTTCATCGCCAGCTTCGATTCGCTCAGCTTGAGCGAAGCCTTCGAGGCGGTCACCAGCACCAGCACGCCCTTGGCGCCCGACAGGTCGATGCCCTCCAGCAGCGGGCAGGCCACGGCCTGCTCGGCGGCGATGCGGGCACGGTCCGGGCCGCTCGCGGCCGCAGTGCCCATCATGGCCTTGCCGGGTTCGCCCATCACGGTGCGCACGTCTTCGAAGTCGACGTTCACGCCGCCGTACTCGTTGATGATTTCCGAGATGCCGCCGACCGCGTTCTTCAGCACGTCGTTGGCATGCGCGAAGGCTTCGTCCTGCGTCACGTCCTCACCCAGCACATCGAGCAGCTTTTCGTTGAGCACCACGATCAGCGAGTCGACATTGGCTTCGAGCTCGGCCAGGCCGGCGTCGGCATTGGTCATGCGGCGGCCGCCCTCCCAGTCGAAGGGCTTGGTCACCACGCCGACCGTGAGGATGCCCATCTCCTTGGCGATGCGCGCGATCACCGGCGCGGCGCCGGTGCCCGTGCCGCCGCCCATGCCGGCGGTGATGAACAGCATGTGGGCGCCGGCAATCGACTCGCGAATGTCGTCAATGGCCGCCTCGGCCGCATCGCGCCCTTTCTCGGGCTTGCTGCCCGCGCCCAGGCCGTTGGTGCCGAGCTGGATGGTCTTGTGGGCGTTGCTGCGCGACAGCGCCTGGGCGTCGGTGTTGGCGCAGACGAACTGCACGCCCTGCACGCCGCGCTCCATCATGTGCGCGACCGCATTGCCGCCGCCGCCACCGACACCGATCACCTTGATCTGCGTGCCCTGGTTGAACTCTTCGATCTCGATCATTTCGATAGCCATTTGTCTGACTCCTTCAATTTGCAGTTGCCGTAAGTTGATGATGAATTTCTTTTGTGTTTGAACGACTAACGCGAGAAGCTGCGAGCGGGCGGACCGGTGCGCCGCCATCGCTCGTTGAAATGACGTGGCGGACCCGCGCGCGCGCGCCAGAGCGGGAAGGAATTCATCATCAGAAGTTCCCCACGATGAAGTCCTTGAAGCGACCGAAGGCGGTCTTCACGGAGCCGCTCTTCTGCGCCACCTTGAAACCGCGCAGCCGGGCATGGCGGGCTTCCTCGAGCAGGCCCATGACGGTGGCGGCACGCGGCTGCGCGATCATGTCGGACAGCGCGCTCGAATATTTCGGGATGCCGCGCCGCACCGGCTTCAGGAAGATGTCCTCGCCGAGCTCCACCATGCCGGGCATCACCGCGCTGCCGCCGGTGAGCACCACGCCCGAGGACAGCACCTCTTCGTAGCCCGACTCGCGCACCACCTGCTGCACCAGCGAGAAGATCTCCTCGATGCGCGGCTCGATCACGCCGGCCAGCGCCTGCTTGCTGAGCATGCGCGGGCCGCGGTCGCCCAGCCCCGGCACCTCGACCTGCGTCTCGGGGTCGGCCAGGAGCTGCTTGGCAAAGCCGTTCTCGACCTTGATGTCCTCGGCATCCTTGGTCGGCGTGCGCAGCGCCATGGCGATGTCGCTGGTGATCAGGTCGCCGGCGATCGGGATCACCGCGGTGTGGCGGATCGCGCCGTTGGTGAAGATCGCGACATCCGTGGTGCCGGCGCCGATGTCGACCAGCACCACGCCGAGCTCGCGCTCGTCCTCGGTCAGCACCGCCAGGCTGGAGGCCAGCGGATTCAGCATCAGCTGGTCGACCTCCAGGCCGCAGCGGCGCACGCACTTGATGATGTTCTCGGCCGCGCTCTGGGCGCCGGTGACGATGTGCACCTTGGCTTCCAGGCGCATGCCGCTCATGCCGATCGGCTCCTTCACGTCCTGGCCGTCGATCACGAACTCCTGCGGTTCGACCAGGAGCAGCCGCTGGTCGCTCGAGATGTTGATGGCGCGCGCGGTTTCCACCACGCGGGCCACGTCGGCCGGCGTGACCTCCTTGTCCTTGACGGCCACCATGCCGCTCGAATTGATGCCGCGGATGTGGCTGCCGGTGATGCCGGTGTAGACCCGGGTGATCTTGCAGTCGGCCATCAGCTCGGCCTCCCTGAGCGCCTGCTGGATGCTCTGCACCGTGGCGTCGATGTTCACCACCACGCCGCGCTTGAGGCCGTTGCTGGGCGAAATGCCGAGGCCGGCCAGCTTGAGCTCGCCGTTGGGCAGCACCTCGGCCACCACCGCCATCACCTTGGCGGTGCCGATGTCGAGGCCGACGACGAGATCTTTGTACTCTTTGGACATGAAGCTTCCTCTCTGTTCGCTTTCTACTTTTTCTTCGGGTCGGGAACGACCGTCGTGACGCCCTGCAAGCGCAGCGCATAGCCTTCGTTGTGCCGCAGGTCCGCCCCCTCGATCGCGGCCACCGTGCGCCCGTACTGCGCCGTCACCGGCTTGACCGTGCGCAGGAAGCGCTCGGTGCGGGCCACCACCTCGTCGCCCTGCCCGCGGCCGATCTCGATCTCGGCGCCGGTGTCGAGCACCGCGTGCCAGCTGCCCCGGCCGGACAGGGTGAGCGAATCGATCGACATGTCATAGGGCTGGAACAGCGGCTCCAGCACGCGGTACATGCCCAGCACCTGGCCGGCCTGCTCGGGCGGACCGTCCAGCCAAGGCAGGCCGTCGTCGACTTCCGCGACGTTGGCTTCGAAGACCTCGCCGAAGCCGTTGATCAGCTTCGAATCGGCATCGTCGCCCCAGTGCGCGACCGGAACCTGCTCGGTCAGCGTCGCGCGCAGCTTGTTCGGGAATTCGCGCCGCACCACGGCGCTGCGCACCCAGGGCACCGACTCGAAGGCGGTCCGGGCACGGGTCAGGTCGACCGTGAAGAAGTTGCCCGCGATCTGCGGCGCGACGTTGGCGCGCAGGGTCACGGCGTTGTTGTGCGTGACCTCGCCGTCGACCTTGATGCCGCCGATCGGGAAGAAGGGCTGGCGCAGCACCCACCAGGCGCCCGCGGCGAGCAGCAGCAACGCGAACATCGCGAAGACCAGCGTCGCGATCACGTTCATCAGCCTGACGTCGAAGGGCACGGCGATGCTGTTGTTCACGCAGCACTCTCCCCGCGCGGCGGCGCCGAGTCCAGGGCTGCCGTGACCAGCACGCGCAGGCAGAGCTCCTCGTAGGACATGCCGGCCGCGCGCGCCGACATCGGCACCAGGGAATGCGTGGTCATGCCCGGCGAGGTGTTCATCTCGAGCAGGAAGGGCTTGCGGTCGCTGGCGCGGATCATCAGGTCGGCCCTGCCCCAGCCGCGGCAGCCGAGCTGGTGGTAGGCAGCCAGGGCCAGGCGCCGGATCTCCAGCTCCTCGGCTTCGGGCAGGCCGCTCGGGCAGTGGTACTTCACTTCATCGGTGAAGTACTTGTTCTGGTAGTCGTAGGCGCCATCGGGCGCTGCGATGCGCACCACCGGCAGCGCCTGGGCGTCGAGCCCGCTGCCGAGCAGCGCGCAGGTGACTTCCTCGCCCTCGATGAATTCCTCGCACAGCACGTCGGGGTCGTAGCGCACCGCGAGCGCGACGGCATCCTGCATCTGCGAATAGCCCTTGACCTTGGACACGCCGATCGACGAGCCTTCCCGCGGCGGCTTCACGATCAGCGGCAGGCCGAGCAGGTCGGGCACGACGCGGATCTGCTCGTGGCTCTGCTGGTCGAAGGCCAGGCGCACGTAGCGCGGCGTCGGCAGGCCGTCGGCATGCCAGATGCGCTTGGTCATGACCTTGTCCATGGCCACGCTGGAGGCCATCACGCCGGAACCGGTGTAGGGAATGCCGAGCAGCTCGAGCGCACCCTGCACGGTGCCGTCCTCGCCATGGCGCCCGTGCAGCACGACGAAGCAGCGCGCGAAGCCTTCGCGCCTGAGTTCGACCAGGTCGCGCTCGGACGGATCGAAGGCATGGGCGTCGACGCCGCACGAACGCAGCGCCGCGAGCACCCCGCAACCCGACATGATGGAGATCTCGCGCTCGGCCGAGCTGCCGCCGAACAGGACGGCAACCTTGCCGAAGGACTTCGGATCGACGAGGCTCACAGCGTTCTCCCTTCGCGCGTATAGCGTCCCGGCTTGGGTTGCACGGCGGCTCCGAGTTCGACCACGCGCGCAGGCACCGCGCCGATCGAACCCGCGCCCATGCAGATGACGACGTCGCCGGCGCGCGCGTTGTCCAGGATCGCCCGCGGCATGTCGGCGATCTCGTCGACGAACACCGGCTCGAGCCGGCCGGCGACGCGCAACGCACGTGCCAGCGAGCGGCCGTCCGCGGCCACGATGGGCGCCTCGCCGGCCGCGTAGACCTCGCCCAGCAGCACCGCGTCGGCCTGGCCGATGACCTTCACGAAATCCTCGAAGCAGTCGCGCGTGCGGGTGAAGCGGTGCGGCTGGAAGGCCAGCACCAGACGCCGGCCGGGAAAGGCGCCGCGCGCCGCGGCCAGCGTCGCCGCCATTTCGACCGGATGGTGGCCGTAGTCGTCGATGAGCGTGAACTCGCCTTCGCCCGCACCGGCCAGCGCCACCTCGCCGTAACGCTGGAAGCGCCGCCCCACGCCCTTGAAGTCGGCCAGTCCGCGCTGCACGGCTTCGTCCGGCACGTTCAGTTCGACCGCGACCGCGATCACCGACAGCGCGTTGCGCACGTTGTGCTCGCCCGGCAGGTTCAGCACGATGTCCAGGTCGGGCAAGGTGACGCCGTTGCGGCGCTGCGCGGTGAAGTGCATCTGCGAGCCCACTGCGCGCACGTTGATGGCGCGCACCTGAGCCTCCTCGCCGAAGCCATAGCTGGTCACCGGGCAGGACACCTCGGTCACGATCTCGCGCACTGCCGGATCGTCGGTGCACAGGATCGCCACGCCATAGAAGGGCATGCGATGCAGGAAATCGACGAAGGCCTTCTTCAGCCGCGCGAAGTCGTGGCCGTAGGTCTCCATGTGGTCGGCGTCGATGTTCGTCACCACCGCCATCACCGGCAGCAGGTTCAGGAAGGAGGCGTCGGATTCGTCCGCTTCCACCACGATGTAGTCGCCACTGCCGAGCTGGGCATTGGCGCCGGCGCTGTTCAGCCGCCCGCCGATCACGAAGGTCGGGTCGAGCCCGGCGGCGGCCAGCACACTCGCCACCAGGCTGGTGGTGGTGGTCTTGCCGTGCGTGCCGGCGATCGCGATGCCCTGCTTGAGGCGCATCAGCTCGGCCAGCATCAGCGCCCGGGGCACCACCGGAATGCGCTTCTCGCGCGCGGCCACCACTTCGGCGTTGTCGGCATGCACCGCGGTGGAGGTGACGACCGCATCGGCGCCGGCGATGTTCGCCGCGTCATGGCCGACGAAGGTCGCGATGCCCAGACCGGCCAGCCGCTTGAGGGTCGCGCTGTCGGCCAGGTCGGAGCCCGAGATCGTGTAGCCCAGATTGAGCAGCACTTCGGCAATGCCGCTCATGCCCGAGCCGCCGATGCCGACGAAGTGGATGTGGTGGATGGCGTGCTTCATTTGGCGAGTTCCTCGCAGGCGCGGACCAGCACGTCGACCGCATCGCGTTTTTGCATTGTTTGCGCCTTCACGGCGCGTTCCATGAGGGCGGGGCGCCCGGTTGTCTTGAGCAAGTCGGCCAACCATTCAGGTGTGAGTTCGGTCTGCTGGACGAGCCAGCCACCGCCCGCGTCGACCAGGAAGCGGGCATTGGTGGTCTGGTGGTCGTCCACCGCGGAAGGAAAGGGCACGAACAGCGCTGCTGCGCCGACGGCCGCGATTTCGGTGACGGTGCTGGCGCCGGCGCGGGCGACGATCAGGTCGGCCTCGGCATAGGCGCGCGCGGTGTCTTCGATGAAGGGTGTGAGCTCGCCGGCCACACCGGCGGCCGCGTAGTTGGCGCGCAATTCGTCGATCTGCCTGGCGCCGCTCTGGTGCACGACCTGCGGCCGATCGGCCGGCGCGATCAGGGCCAGCGCCTTCGGCACCACGGCGTTCAGCGCCCGGGCGCCCAGGCTGCCGCCCACCACCAGCAGCTTCAGCGGGCCGCTGCGGCCGGCAAAGCGCGCGGCCGGTTCCGGCTGCACCAGGAAGGCCGCGCGCAGCGGATTGCCGACCCATTGCGCCTTTCGGATGACGTTCGGGAAGGCGGTGAAGACCCGATCGGCCACCCGCGCCAGCACCTTGTTGGCCAGGCCGGCCACCGAGTTCTGCTCGTGCAGCACCAGCGGCCGGCCGAGCAGCGCGCTCATCAGGCCGCCGGGAAAGCTGATGTAGCCGCCCAGCCCCACCACCACCTGCGGCCGCACGCGGCGCAGCACCGCGATGCTCTGCATGAAGGCACGCGCCAGGCGCACGGGCAGCAGCAGCAGCGTCAGCGGCCCCTTGCCGCGCAGGCCGCCGAACTGCACCGGCTCGAAGGCAAAGCCGCGCGGCGGCACCAGCTGCTGCTCCATGCTGCCGGGCGCGCCCAGCCAGTGGACCTGCCAGCCGCGCGCGCGCAGGGCCTCGGCCACGGCCAGGCCCGGGAAAATGTGCCCCCCCGTGCCGCCCGCCATGACGAGTGCCGTACGGTGCATTCCAAGACCTCCGCGCAGCAGCGCTGCGGTATTCGCCTTCGGAGCGGCCGTGCGGCTCATACTCGGCCCCCGCGCATCAGCACGCGGTTCTCGAAGTCGATTCGCAAGACCACCGCGAGCGCGATCACGTTCATCAGGATCGCCGAGCCGCCGAAACTCATCAGCGGCAGCGTCAGGCCCTTGGTCGGCAGCGCACCGAGGTTCACGCCCATGTTGATGAAGGTCTGAAAGCCCATCCAGATGCCCACCCCCTGCGCCACCAGCCCGGCGAACACACGGTCCAGCGCGATCGCCTGGCGGCCGATGTGCATGATCCGGCGCGTCAGCCAGAGAAACAGCGCGATCGCCAGCAGCACGCCGACCAGGCCGAATTCCTCGCCGATCACCGCCATCAGGAAGTCGGTGTGGGCCTCGGGCAGCCAGTGCAGCTTCTCGACGCTGCCACCCAGGCCGACGCCGAAGATCTCGCCGCGGCCGATGGCGATCAGCGAATGCGAGAGCTGGTAGCCCTTGCCGAGCGCATGCTCCCCGGTCCAGGGATCGAGGTAGGCAAAGATCCGTTCGCGCCGCCACGAACTCGAAGCCACGATGCTGGCGAAGGCGCCCACCACCAGCATCGCGATCACGAAGAACATGCGCGCATTGACGCCGCCGAGAAAGAGGATGCCCATCGCGATCACCGCGATCACCATGAAGGCACCCATGTCCGGCTCGGCCATGACCAGCATGCCGACCACCAGCACCGCGATGCCCATCGGCAGCACGGCGCGGAAGAAGCGTTCCTTGATCTCCATCTTGCGCACCATGTAGCTGGCGGCATAGAAGATCATCGCCAGCTTGGCCAGCTCCGACGGCTGGAAGCGCATGAAGCCCAGCGGCAGCCAGCGGCGCGCGCCGTTGACGTTGATGCCCAGGTGCGGGATCAGGACCACGATCAAGAGCAGCAGCGAGGCGACGAAGATCCACGGGGCGGCGCGCTCCCAGGTCTTCATCGGCACCTGGAAAGTCAGGAGGCCGGCCACGGAGGCGATCACCAGCGAAGCCGCATGGCGGGTGATGAAGAAGATCGGGCTATAGCCGGCGCGCGCGAAGCGCGGGTCGTCGGGCATCGCGATCGACGCCGAATAGACCATCACCAGGCCCCAGGCCAGCAAGGCCACCGTGACCCAGACCAGCGCCTGGTCGAAGCCCAGCACGCGCACCGGTTCGGCCTTGGTCTGGGCCACGCCGGCGCTGCCGAGGCGCACCGGCAGGTGCACCGGCAGTGCGTCGACGCCGCCCTTGGCGCGACGCAACCAACCGCCCAGCAGACCGCTGCTCTTCTCGGATCCCGGAGGTGCCACCGCACTCATTGGAGGCTTTCTTCACTGCGATCGTGCTGCGCGTCCGCGAGGGCCTGCACGGCCTCGCAGAACACCGCCGCCCGATGCGCGTAGTCCTTGAACATGTCGAAGCTGGCGCAGGCCGGCGACAGCAGCACCGCATCGCCCGGCTGGGCCCTGTCGGCGGCCGCGGCGACGGCTTGCGGCAGCGTGGCGGCATGCAGCAGCGCCACGCCGGTCGAGGCCAGCGCGGCCTCGATCAGCGGCGCATCGCGGCCGATCAGCACCACCGCGCGCGCGAACTCGCGCACGGGCGCGGCCAGCGGGGCGAAATCCTGACCCTTGCCCTCGCCGCCGAGGATCACGACCACCCGGCGCTCTTCGCCGAGCCCGGCCAGCGCGGCCACCGTCGCACCCACGTTGGTGCCCTTGCTGTCATCGAAGAACTCCACCTCGCCCACGATCGCCACCGGTTCGACCCGGTGCGGCTCGCCGCGGTATTCGCGCAGGCCGTAGAGCATCGGCCCGAGCTGGCAGCCGGCGGCCGTGGCCAGCGCCAGCGCGGCCAGGGCATTCTGTGCGTTGTGGCGGCCGCGGATGCGCAGCGCATCGGCGGGCATCAGGCGCTGGATGAAGATCTCTTCCTCCTCGATCGCGGCGCCGCGCTTGCGCTTGTGCTGCGTCTCGTCGGCTTCCAATGCCCGCACCAGCCAGGCCATGCCGTTGACGCGCTCGATGCCGTAGTCGCCGGGGGACAGCGGCATCGCCGCGCCGAAGGTGATCAGGCTGCGCGCCACCAGGCCCTTGGCCGGCTTGGCCGGCGCCGGACGCATGGCCATCACGGCGGCGTCTTCGCGGTTGAGCACCATCGTGGCGCGTTGGCCGAAGATGCGCGCCTTGGCGGCACCGTAGGCGGCCATGTCGCCGTGCCAGTCCAGGTGGTCCTGCGTGAGGTTCAGCACCGTTGCCGCCGTGGGCTCGAAGCCCTGCACGCCGTCGAGCTGGAAGCTGGACAACTCCAGCACCCAGACCTCGGGCAGCTGCTCGGCATCCATGCGCTGCGCCAGCGTGTCGAGCAGCGTCGGCCCGATGTTGCCGGCCACCGCGACGCTCTTGCCGGCACGCTTCACCAGTTGGCCGGTGAGCGCGGTCACTGTCGTCTTGCCGTTGGTGCCGGTGATGGCCAGCACGGCGGGCGCGTAACCCCTGGGCGGGGCCGGCGGCACGATGGCCGGCGCCGGCATGAAGGCGTCTTCGTCGTCGCCGCGCGGCGCTGCGGCAAGGGCTTCGAGGGTGTCGCCGGCTTCGGACTCCGCGCTCGTCGGGGCAGCCGCCGGCTTGGCCTCGATCGCGACGTCCGCATCGGCCATGCGCAGATCGGCCAGCGCGCGGGCGAAGAGATCGAGTTCGCCGCCCAGCGGCAGGCCCATGGCACGCGCCGCGTCGAGCACCGGCGCCGCCGCCTGCGGCGACAGGCCCGGCGAGCGAAAGACGGCGCGCACCGGACTCCCCTGCACCAGCAAGGGCGTGAACGGGCCGCCGACGAACTGCACCTGGGGCAGCTCGGCGCGCAGGGCTGCCAGCTGAGGCGGCACTTCGCGCGTATCAGCGAGCGTGACCCTGGCGCCGTGGCGCGCGCACCAGCGCGCCATCGCCAACCCGGACGCACCCAGGCCCAGGATCAGCACATGTTGGTCTTTCAGATGGCGCATGGTCTCAACGCAGCTTCAAGGTGGAAAGGCCCACGAGGCACAGCAGCATCGTGATGATCCAGAAGCGCACCACGACCTGGGTCTCGCGCCAGCCGCTCTTCTCGAAATGGTGGTGCAAGGGCGCCATCTTCAGCACGCGCCGGCCCTCGCCGAAGCGCTTCTTGGTGTATTTGAAGTAGCTGACCTGCGCCATCACCGAGATCGCCTCGACCACGAAGATGCCACCCATCACGAAGAACACGATCTCCTGGCGCACGATGACCGCGATGGTGCCCAGCGCGCCGCCCAGCGCCAGCGCGCCGACGTCGCCCATGAACACCTGCGCCGGATGGGTGTTGAACCAGAGGAAGGCCAGGCCCGCGCCGGCCATGGCCGAGCAGAACACCAGCAATTCGCCCGAACCCGGAATGTGCGGGAAGAACAGGTAGTGCGAATACACGTTGCTGCCGGTGACATAGGCGAACACGCCGAGCGAGGAGCCCACCATCACCACCGGCATGATCGCCAGTCCGTCCAGCCCGTCGGTGAGGTTCACCGCATTGCTCGCACCGACGATCACCAGGTAGGTCAGGATCACGAAGCCGATGCCGCCGAGCGGATAGCTCACTTCCTTGAAGAAGGGCACCAGCAGGTTGATCTTGGGCGGGAAGTCGAGGTCGAAGCCCGAGCGCACCCAGGTGAAGAACAGTTCCAGCACCCGCCAGTTCGAGCTCTCCGAAATGCTGAACAGCAGGTAGAAGCCGGCCACCAGGCCGACCACCGATTGCCAGAAGTACTTCTCGCGCGAGCGCATGCCTTCGGGGTCCTTGCGCACCACCTTGCGCCAGTCGTCGACCCAGCCGATGGCGCCGAAGCCGAGCGTGACCCACAGCACGATCCAGACGAAACGATTCGACAGGTCGAACCAGAGCAGCGTGGAGAACGCGATCGAGAACAGCACCAGCACGCCGCCCATGGTCGGCGTGCCGCTCTTGCTCAGGTGGCTCTGCATGCCGTAGCTGCGCACCTGCTGGCCGATCTTCAGCGCGGTCAGGCGCCGGATCACGAACGGGCCGGCGGCCAGGCCGAGCAGCAGGGCGGTCAGCGCAGCCATCAGCGCGCGGAAGGTGAGGTACTGGAACACGCGCAGGAAACCGAAGTCCGGCGACAGCGTCTGCAGCCACAGGGCGAGATTCATCAGCATGCGACAGTGCGCGGCTCATGCTGCATGACCGGCCTCCTTGTCTTGTTGTTGTTGTGGATGCGCCGCGGCGGCGCCGGTGATGGCCTGGACCACGCGTTCCATCCGCATGAAGCGCGAGCCCTTGACCAGCACGCTGGCCACCTGCGGCAGCCGCGCCAGCACCGCCGAATTGAGCGCGCCGATGTCGTCGAAGTGGCGGCCCTCGCCGGCCGCCCCGTCCGCATAGGCCGCGATGCCGTGCGCCGATTCGGCACCGATCGCGAACACGCGCTCGATGCCGCAGTCGCGCGCCCAGGCCCCGATCTCGGCATGGAACTGCGGCCCCAGGTCGCCGACCTCGCCCATGTCGCCCAGCACCAGCAATCGCGGCCCCGGCAGCGCGGCGAGCACCTCGACCGCGGCGCGCATCGAATCGGGGTTGGCGTTGTAGGTGTCGTCGACCAGGGTGATGCGATGCCCGCCGGCCAACACCACTTCGCTGGCCTTGGAACGGCCCTTGACCGGCTCGAACGCCGCCAGCCCCTCGGCGATCCGTTCGAGCGAGACGCCGCCAGCCAGCGAGCAGGCGATGGCCGCCAGCGCATTGACCACGTTGTGGCGGCCGGCGATGCGCAGCTCGGAGCGAAGGTCGCCCAGCGGCGTGCGGGCCTCGAACTGCCAGGCGCCGCGCTCCCAGCGTGCGCCGAGCAGCGAGATGTCCGCCGCGGCGCTTTCGCCGAAGTTGAGGCAGCGGCGCGGCGCGCTGCGGCGCGCGATCTCGTTCCACAGCGGCGTGAACGGGTCGCCATGGGGAAAGACCGCGGTGCCATTGCCCGGCAGCGCCTCGAACACGGCGCCGTTCTCGCGCGCCACCGCTTCCACCGTGACCATGAATTCCTGGTGCTCGCGCTGGGCGTTGTTGACCAGCGCGATGGTCGGCCGTGCGATCGCCGCCAGCCGCTCGATCTCGCCCGGATGGTTCATGCCGAGTTCGACCACCGCCCGCTGGTGCCGCGCGCTGAGCCGCAGCAGGGTCAGCGGCACGCCGATCTCGTTGTTAAAGTTGCCCGCCGTGGCCAGCGCCCCATCGCCGCAGGCGGCGCGCAGGATCGAGGCGATCATCTGCGTCACCGTGGTCTTGCCGTTGCTGCCGGCGACGGCGATCAGCGGCAGGTCGAACTGGGCGCGCCAGCCCGAAGCCAGCGCGCCGAGCGCGGCCAGGCTGTCGGACACCTCCAGACCCGCCAGGCCGGCGGCTTCGAGGCCGCCGTGCGCAATGGCGGCGGCCGCGCCGCGCGCGCGGGCATCGGCGAGGAAATCGTTGGCATCGAAGCGCTCGCCCTTCAAGGCCACGAACAGGTCGCCGGCGGCCAGGGTACGGGTGTCGGTGTGCACGCGCAGGACCGGCGTCGCAGGGTCGCCGACCAGGCGCGCGCCAGGCACCCACGCCGCCGCCTGCGCCAGCGTCATCATCATCGCGGTGGCGGAGTTCATGAGGCACTCCTGCGCGTCAGCGCATCGATGGCATGCGCCCGGTCCGAGAAGGCGATGCGCTCGCCGGCGATCTCCTGCCAGGCTTCGTGGCCGCGCCCTGCCAGCAGCACCACGTCCTCGGGCCGCGCCTGGGCGATCGTCTCGGCGATGGCCCGGGCGCGGTCGGGCTCGACCTGCGCCGCCTCGGGGCTGGCCAGGCCGAGCAGGATCTGGCTGATGATGGCGCTCGGCTTCTCACTGCGCGGGTTGTCGCTGGTGACCACCACCCGGTCGGCCTGGGTCTCGGCCACCGCGGCCATCATCGGCCGCTTGGCGTTGTCGCGGTCGCCGCCGCAGCCGAACAGGCACCACAGGGCGCCGCCGCGCTGGCGCGCCAGCGGACGCAGCCCGGCCAGTGCCTTGTCGAGCGCATCGGGCGTATGGGCATAGTCGACCACCGCCAGCGGGGTCCCCGGCAGGCTCAGGCGCTCCATGCGACCGGGCACGCTGTCCAGGCCGGTGCAGGCTTGCACGGCCGCTTCCAGCGACAGCCCGAGCGCGCGCAGGCCGCCCAGCACGCCCAGCAGGTTGGCCACGTTGTACTGCCCGATCAAGGAGCTGGCCAGGCGCTGCGGCGCCACGCCCTGTTCGCGCACCACGAAGTTCAGTCCCTGGTCGTCGTACCCGATCTGCTCCGCCACCAGCCGCGCAGGCGTGCCTTCGGCCGACACCGTCCAGACGTCGAGCGCACCGTCGCCGTGCTCGATAAGGTTGCCGACCAGCGCCGCGCCATGCACATCGTCTATATTGACCACCGCCGCGCGCAGGCCCGGCCAGCGGAACAGCTCGGCCTTGGCCTGCCAGTAGGCGTCCATGCTGCGGTGATAGTCCAGGTGGTCCTGGGTGAAGTTGGTGAAGACGGCGACCGCGATCCGGCAGCCGTCGAGCCGCCGCTCGGCAATGCCGATCGACGAAGCCTCGATGGCACAGGCACCGAATCCCCGGTCGACGAAGCCGCGCAGCTCG
>DASXKG010000094.1:0-9507 GCA_036496965.1 Variovorax sp. | reverse complement strand
ATTTCGAGCAGGTCGCGTCCGACATAGGACCAGGAGCCGTCCTGGGGGTCGAAGCCGATGCGGAGCATGGCGTCGTCGGCGGTCTCGATCCGCCTGAAGCCGATGCCGATGCCGAGCGCCGCCCAGGCCTCGAAGCACTCGTGGACGATCTCGATGTCCGCACTGCTGCCTTGCCAGGCAGCCGGCACGGCATCGCCGCGCTTGAAACAGTAGTAGCTCAGGTCCGTGCCATTGACCCACTTGCGGCAGCCCGCCAGGATCGCCCGGGCGCGCGCGGCCGACACGCCGGCGTCGAAGCTGCGCGGCAGCTGCATCGGCTGGGCGCAATAGCGCACGGCCGCGGCATCGATGGCCTGCGGGGCAGGGCCGGCCGCGGCCGGTTCCGTGGCCTGGCGGTGAGCGGTAGGCATGCGGGGTTTCCTTTTTGCGGTCGATGCTAGGCAAGAGCCGCGCGAAAGCCATCCGCAAGATGGCCTAGGCCGCGGCCTAAAATGCGCGGATGGCCTATCTCGTGCTCGCCCGCAAACACCGACCCCGGACCTTCAGCGAGATGGTCGGCCAGGAGCATGTGGTGCAGGCCCTCGCGAACGCGCTGACTTCGCAACGCCTGCATCACGCCTACCTCTTCACCGGCACGCGCGGTGTCGGCAAGACCACCGTGTCGCGCATCCTGGCCAAATCGCTCAACTGCCAGGGCCCGGACGGGCAGGGCGGCATCACCGCCACGCCCTGCGGCGTGTGCCAGGCCTGCAGGGACATCGATGCCGGCCGCTTCGTCGACTACACCGAGCTCGATGCCGCATCCAATCGTGGCGTCGACGAGGTGCAGGCCCTGCTGGAGCAGGCGGTGTACAAGCCGGTGCAGGGCCGCTTCAAGGTCTTCATGATCGACGAAGTGCACATGCTGACGGGTCATGCGTTCAACGCCATGCTCAAGACGCTCGAGGAACCGCCCGAATATCTCAAGTTCGTGCTGGCCACCACCGACCCGCAGAAGGTGCCGGTGACCGTGCTTTCGCGCTGTCTGCAGTTCAATCTCCGGCCGATGGCGCCCGAGACCGTGCTCGAACATCTCACGCACGTGCTGGCCACCGAAGCGGTGCCGGCCGAGGCGCAGGCCCTGCGGCTGATCTCGCGCGCCGCCCGCGGCTCGATGCGCGATGCACTTTCGCTCACCGACCAGGCGATCGCCTTCGGCAATGGAGAGATCCTCGAAGCCGGCGTGCGCCAGATGCTCGGCAGTGTCGACCGGACCCATGTGTTCCGCCTGATCGAGGCCCTGGGCGAGGGCGACGGCAAGACGGTGGTCGAGACCGCCGAGGCGCTGCGCCGCGAGGGCCTGTCGGCCGCCTCGGCGCTCGAGGAAATGACCGCCGTGCTGCAGGCGATGGCGGTGCTGCAGGCGGTGCCTGCGCGGGCCGTTGCGGTCGATGCCGGTGCCGACCTCGAGGCCGCCGAGACGGCGCGCCTGGCGGCCTTGCTGCCGGCCGACGAAACGCAATTGCTCTACAGCCTCTGCCTGCATGGCCGGGCCGAGCTCGGCCTGGCACCCGACGAATACGCCGCGCTCACGATGGTCCTGCTGCGGCTGCTGGCCTTCAAGCCTGCCGGCGCAGCCGCAGCGGAAAAAAAAACTCTGAATGAGGTGGTGCGCCACGCATCCGCCCAGCCGGCCGTGGTCTCAACGGCTGCGTCTGCGCCGGGGCCGGCCGTCGCAGCGCCGCCGGGCCATCGCTTGAAGGTGCTCGATGCGCCGGCGTTGCGCGCTGCGGGGCCGCCACGGGCCACTGCCGCGGCCGAGCCCGCGCCAGCGGCGGCCCGGGTGCTGCCGATGCAGGTGCGCGTGCAGCCGCCGCCCGGCGTGCGCGAAGGCGAATCGACCGCGGCTGCGGCACCCATCCCGCCCAGCGAGGAGGGCGATTTCTGGCATGCCACCGTGGCGCGGATGGTCGCCGCCGAATCGGTCACCGCGCTGGCGCGCGAGCTCGCGCTCCAATCGCAACTGGTGGCGCGCGACGTCGATCAGTGGCTGCTGCGGGTGGAGCGAGAATCGCTCAACCAGGCCAGCAGCCGCGAGAAGCTTCAGGGCGCGCTGGCGGCGCTCGGGCACGGCGTCACGATAGCCATCGAGGTCGGCATGGTGGTCGACAGCCCGGCGCGGCGCAACAAGCTGGCGGCCGACGAGCGGCAGCGCATGGCCGAGGAAGCGATCCGCAACGATCCGGAGGTGCAGTCGATGATGCGCGACTGGGATGCCCGGATCGTTCCGGGCACACTGCGGCCGGCTTGATTTTTCATTCATCCATTTCAACGATCGACAGGACCACTATGTTCAACAAAGGACAACTGGCCGGCCTCATGAAGCAGGCGCAGGCAATGCAGGACAACCTCAAGAAGGCACAGGACGAACTGGCCACCATCGAGGTCGAGGGCGAGTCGGGCGCGGGCCTGGTCAAGGTCGTCATGACCTGCAAGCACGATGTCAAGCGCATCACCATCGACCCCAGCCTGCTGGCCGACGACAAGGACATGCTGGAGGACCTGGTGGCAGCCGCCTTCAATGCCGCGGTTCGCAAGGCCGAGGAAACCAGCGAGCAGAAACTGGGCAAGCTGACCGCCGGCATGCCCGGCCTGCCGCCCGGCATGAAGCTCCCCTTCTGATGCGCGCCGCTGGCCGGCATCGCGCGCCTCCGCGGCTGACGAATGGCTGACTCCGGTTCGCTCGACGCGCTGGTCGAGGCGCTGCGCCGCTTGCCCGGTGTCGGCGCCAAATCGGCGTCGCGCATGGCCTTCCATCTGCTGCAGCACGACCGCCAGGGCATGCAGTTGCTCGCGCGCAGCCTGCAGCAGGCGGCGAGCCAGGTGCGTCACTGCGAGCGCTGCAACACCTTCACCGAAGGGGTGTTGTGCAGCGTCTGCCTCGACGTGCGGCGCGACGCGAGCAAGCTGTGCGTGGTCGAGACGCCCGCCGACCAGGCAGCGCTCGAGCGGACCGGCGTTTTCAAGGGCTACTACTTCGTCCTGATGGGCAAGCTCAGTCCGCTCGACGGCATCGGGCCCAAGGACATCGGGCTGGCCAGGCTCTTCGAGCGTGCGCTGGACGGCAGCGTCGGCGAGGTCATTCTCGCCACCAATTTCACCGCCGAAGGCGAAGCCACCGCGCATGTGATCGGCGAAGCGCTGAAGCAGCGCGGACTCGCGGTCACGCGGCTGGCGCGCGGCGTGCCCGCAGGCAGCGAGCTCGAATACGTCGATCTCGGCACCATCGCGCACGCACTGGTCGATCGACGCTGATCGCCACGGGTTGCCGGTTGAAAAACTCGGCCTTCCTGTTTACGTAAAAACCCGCACGGGATGTTCCCGATGCAGGTGCCCGAGGGCGCCCCTAAGCTCGATTCGACACATCGATCCCGCGAACCCAAAGCCCTCGGGCGCCACTCATGCTCAATCGCCGTCTCTTCACCGCCGCTGCAGCGCTGGGCGCCGCCGCCATCGGCGCACCCCTGGTCCATGGGCAGGCCAAGCTCGAGAAGACCAAGATCTCCCTGGCCGTCGGAGGCAAGGCCGCGTTCTACTACCTGCCGCTCACGATTTCCGAACAACTGGGCTATTTCAAGGCCGAAGGCCTCGATGTCGAGATCTCCGACTTCGCCGGCGGCTCGCGTGCGCTGCAGGCGGTGGTGGGGGGCTCGGCCGACGTCTGTTCGGGCGCCTTCGAGCACACCATCAACCTGCAGGCCAAGAACCAGTTCTACGAAGTCTTCGTCCTGCAGGGGCGTGCACCGCAGATCGCCATCGGCGTCTCCACCAAGAGCATGCCCGGCTACGCCAGCGTGACCGAGCTCAAGGGCAAGAAGATCGGCGTCTCGGCGCCGGGCTCCTCGACCAACATGGTGGCCAACCTGGTGCTGTCGCGCGGCGGCGTGAAGGCCAGCGACGTGAGCTACGTGGGCGTCGGCGTGGCGGCCGGCGCGCTGACCGCCATGCGCTCGGGCCAGATCGATGCCATCAGCAACACCGACCCGGTGATGACCATGCTCGAGCAGAAGGGCGACGTGAAGATCATCAGCGACACCCGCACGCTGAAGGGCACGGAGGAGGTGTTCGGGGGCCTGATGCCTGCGGCATGCCTGTATGCCTCGTCGGAGTTCATCCAGCAGAACCCCAACACCTGCCAGGCACTTGCCAATGCCATCGTGCATGGCCTCAAGTGGCTGCAGACGGCGGGGCCGGGCGACATCATCAAGACCGTGCCCGAGACCTATCTGCTGGGCGATCGCGCGCTGTACCTCGCGTCCTTCGACAAGGTGCGCGAATCGATCGCCATCGATGGCCTGGTGCCCGCCGATGGCCCGAAGACGGCCGTCAACGCCATCGCGAGCTTCGATCCCACGGTCAAGGCCGACAAGATCGATCTGTCCAAGCTCTACACCAACGATTTTGCCAGGCGCGCCAAAGACAAGTACAAAGCCTGATCCCGGCACATGTTCCTGCAACCCGGCTCAATGCCGGGTTTTTTATGCTCTCCCCATGTCCGACCACGCGCTCGAACTCCTCGACATCAGCTGCACCTTCCGCTCCAAGGACGATCCCGGGCAACGCTACACGGCGGTCGCCGGCGCCACGCTGCGCATTCGCGCCGGCGAGTTCCTGTCGGTGGTCGGACCCACGGGCTGCGGCAAGTCGACCTTGCTGAACGTGGGCGCCGGCCTGCTGGCGCCCTCATCGGGCAGGGTGCTGGTGTTCGGCCGCCCCTTGGCCGGCATCAACGCGCGGGCCGGCTACATGTTCCAGAGCGATGCGCTCATGCCCTGGCGCAGCACGCTCGACAACGTGATGCTCGGCCTGCAGTACCGTGGCATGCGCCACGCCGAGGCGAGGGCGCTGGCCGGCCAATGGCTGTCGCGCGTCGGCCTGGGGGGCTTCGGCGATCGCTATCCGCACCAGCTCTCCGGCGGCATGCGCAAGCGCGCCGCGCTGGCGCAGGTGCTGGCGCTCGACCCCGACATCATCCTGATGGACGAGCCCTTCAGCGCGCTCGACATCCAGACCCGGCAGCTGATGGAAAACGAAGTGCTGGCGCTGTGGGCCGACAAGAAGAAAGCGGTGCTGTTCATCACCCACGACCTGGACGAGGCGATCGCGATGAGCGACCGCGTGGTGGTGCTGTCGGCCGGTCCGGCCACGCATCCGATCGGCGAATTCGCCATCGACCTGCCGCGCCCGCGCGACGTTGCCGAGGTGCGCACGGATCCGCGCTTCGTGGAGCTGCATACGCAGATATGGAACGTGCTGCGCGACGAGGTGCTCAAGGGCTATGCGCAGCAATTGCAGAAGGCCGCATGAAGATCAAACCCGACGAGAGCAATGCCCGGGGCTGGCAACTCGCGCTGCTGGTGCTGCTCCTGGTGGCCTGGCACCTGGCCTCGCGCAACCAGCAGTTCGCCTTCTTTCTCGGCGAGCCGATCCAGGTGGCGGGCAAGATCTGGAGCTGGTTCATGCCCATCGACGTCCCGGCGAACGCGCTCTTTCCCGAGGGGCTGGAGGGCAACGCGGACATCTACCTTCACCTCGGCACCACGCTGCTGGAGACGGTACTGGCCTTCGTGATCGGCACGGTGCTCGGCCTGGCCTGCGGCCTGTGGCTGGCGCTGGCGCCCACGCCCAGCCTGATTTTCGATCCCTACATCAAGGCGGCCAACTCGATGCCGCGCGTGATCCTGGCGCCGATCTTCGCGCTCTGGTTCGGCCTGGGCATCTGGAGCAAGGTGGCGCTGGCGGTGACATTGGTGTTCTTCATCGTGTTCTTCAACGTCTACCAGGGCGTGCGCGAGGTCAGTCCGGTGGTGCTGGCCAATGCGCGCATGCTCGGCGCCACGCGGCGCCAGCTGCTGCGCACGGTGTACCTGCCGAGCGCCACCAGCTGGGTGTTCTCGAGCCTGCACACCTCGGTCGGACTGGCCTTCGTCGGCGCGGTGGTCGGCGAATACCTGGGCTCCGCGCGCGGCGTCGGCTACCTGATCCTGCAGGCCGAGGGCACTTTCGACGTCAACACGGTGTTCGCCGGCATCGTGGTGCTGACGGCCTTCGCGCTGGTGCTGGACGCCATCGTCGGAGTGGTCGAGAAGAGGCTCATGAAGTGGCAGCCCAAGAGCGCCGAGACCGAGAAGCTCTGAGAGCCCCCCGGCCGCCCCGAGGAGGTCCGGGCCCGGCCTGAAGCCGTTCAGTGCTTGTGCTTGGGCGGCGGCGCCGTGTTGGCGGTGGTCTTGGGCCGGGCGGTCGCGGTCTTCGGCGCCGCTGCGGCGGCAGCCGGCTTGCCCGACGATTTCGGCATGTTCTTGCCGTGCGGCGCCGCTGCCGCTGGCGCCGCAGGCGCCTTGGCCGTGCTCACGTTCTTGATGCCGGCAGTCACATGTTGCTGCTGTAGCTGCGCACGCGCTGCGCTGCCTGTGCCGACAGTGGCGGCCAGCGAGGCCTTCACCGGCAGGTAGACCACGACGTCAAAGCCGCGCTGGAAGGCATGGTTGGTCTTGACGTCGTTCCACTGCGCGACGCTGGTCGGGTTCAGCCGGTAGCGCCGCGCGATGCTCGCGACGCTGTCCTGGCGGCCGGCCTTGATCACGGTGCGTCGCGTGACGATCTCGGGCTGGACGCTGAGCTGGCCGGTGTCGGCCACCAGCGCGGCGACGTCTTCCTGCACCCGCGAGGTGCGCGGCACGATCAAGGTCGAGCCGGCCTTGATCAGCATCCGCGGCGGCACGTTGTTGACCGCGCGCAGGTCGGCCTCGCTCATTCCCGAGCGCTGGGCGGCGTCGGCCACCGTCATGGTCGAAGGGACGGTCCACGCGGTCCAGCTCGCATACTGGCCCTGGGAATAAGCCTCGAAGTTGCGCTCGAACACCGCGGCGTTGTCCCACGGCAGCAGGATCTCCGGCGTGCCGGCGGCCAGCAGCACCGGCTTGTGAGCGGCCGGATTGAGCGCGCGGAAGTCGTCGATGTCGACATCGGCCAGCTTCACCGCGAGCGAGACGTCCAGGTCGCGCTTGAGCGTCACGGTCTGGAAGTAGGGATGGTTGGCGATCATCGGCAGGTCGACATTGAAACGCGTCGGATCGGCGACGATGTTCTTGACCGCCTGCAGCTTGGGCACGTACAGCCGTGTTTCGGCCGGCATCGAGAGGTCGCTGTAGCCGGTCGGCAGACCCAGCTTCTGGTTCTTCGCGATCGCCTTGGCGACGTTGCCTTCGCCCCAGTTGTAGGCGGCCAGCGCGAGTTGCCAGTCGCCGAACATCCCGTAGAGCTTTTGCAGGTAGTCGAGCGCCGCCCGGGTGGACGCCACCACGTCGCGCCGGTCGTCGCGGAAGATGTTCTGCTTCAGGTCGTAGTCGGTGCCGGTGGCCGGCATGAACTGCCACATGCCCGCAGCGCGCGCGCTCGACACGGCCTGCGGATTGAAGGCGCTCTCGATGTAGGGCAGGAGGGCGATCTCGGTCGGCATGTCGCGCCGTTCGAGTTCCTCCACGATGTGGAAGATGTAGCGGTTCGAGCGCTCGGTCATGCGCTGCATGTAGTCCGGGCGGCTGGCATACCACTGCTCGCGGTCGTGCACGGCATCGTTGTCGAGATCGGGCATCTTGAAACCGCGCCGGATGCGGTCCCACATGTCGGTGGGCGGTGCGAGGTTGGCGACGGGTTGCGATTCGGTCTTGCCCTGGGTGATCGGCTTCAGGGCGCCGCCCGGATAGACCGGCGAGCCGCCCGAGGCGCCGTTGCCCCCTGTCCCGGTGGCGCAGCCCGCGAGAAAGAGGGTGCCAGCAAGGCAGGCGGCAGCAAATAATTTCATCGAGATTCGTTGTTCCATTGGCGCGCGAAAGGCACGGTGCCGGTGGCCGCATGCAGTTCGGCGACGCCGCCGGTCTGATCGGAGGGGTAGTGCGTGACTAGAATCGCGGCCAGTTGCAGATTGCTGCGCCGGCGTGCGTCGGACACCAGGGCGGTCGCCCCGGGGTCGACCGCGATCGCGTTGCGCCCATCCTGCAGCATCCAGATGTAGTTGTCGGCAAAGGCGGGCAGCGGAACGAGGGTCATGAGCGGTCAAATTATAGGTTTGCACGATTGGTTCGAGACCCCCCCTGGCCGCTATCTGCTCGGCTGGGAGCGGGCGCAGTTCGACCAGGCGGTGGCGGATGTGTTCGGCTACCACGCGCTGCAGCTCGGCGTGCCGGCGGTCGACGCCCTGCGCAGCAACCGCATGCCCCACCGCTGGCTGGCGCTGGACGACCCCGCCATGGCGCCCAGGGCCGCGCTGGTGTGCGATTTCACGGCCTTGCCGTTCCCGGCCAACAGCCTCGACCTGATCGTGCTGCCGCATGCGCTGGAGCTCAGCCCGGACCCCCACGCCACGCTGCGCGAGGTCGAGCGGGTGCTGGTTCCGGAAGGCCGCATCGTCATTTGCGGGCTCAATCCGGCCAGCCTGTGGGGCATGCGCCAGCGTCGGGCCCATCTTTACCGGCGGCTGGGCTTCGGCGAGCTCTTTTTGCCGCAGGCCGGCGACTTCATCGGCTATCGCCGCATGCGCGACTGGCTGCGGCTGCTGAGCTTCGAGGTCGAATCGGGCCGCTTCGGCATCTACCGGCCCGCCGTGCGCAGCGATGCCTGGCTGGAGCGCTACCGCTGGCTCGATGCGGCCGGCGAACGCTGGTGGCCGATTTTCGGGGCCGTGTATTTTCTCGTGGCCGTGAAGCGCGTTCGAGGTATGCGCCTGTTGAGCGCCGAATGGCGCCGGGCCGCGTCGCGCGCCAGTGCGCCGGTGCCGATCGCGGGCATGCATCACCCATGAACCAGGAAGGAAGCGGTTTTTGAACGAAGTACAGATCTACACCGACGGTGCCTGCAAGGGCAACCCCGGACCGGGCGGCTGGGGCGCCTGGCTCAAGTCGGGCGACACCGAGAAGGAGCTCTTCGGCGGGCAGCTGGCAACGACGAACAACCGGATGGAGCTGCAGGCGGTCATCGAGGGCCTGGCGGCGCTCAAGCGGCCCTGCAAGGTCACGCTCTACCTGGACAGCCAGTACGTGCGCATGGGCATCACCGAGTGGATCCGCGGCTGGAAGGCCAAGGGCTGGCGCACCTCGACCAAGCAGCCGGTGAAGAACGTCGAGCTCTGGCAGCAGCTCGACAAGCTCGTGAACGAAGGCGGCCACCAGATCGAGTGGCGCTGGGTCAAGGGCCATTCCGGCAACCCGGGTAACGAACGCGCCGACATGCTGGCCAACAAGGGCGTGGACCAGGCGCTCGGACGCCTCTGAACCTCAGATTTTTTCCGGCGCCGGCAGGGCCTCGCCCATTCGGGCCCGGAAGAGCAGATCGCCGGTGACGCGCAGGCGCCGGCTCATCTCGCGTGCGATGTTCATCTGGATCAGCGTGAACTGCTCGATGTCGTGCTCGTAGAGGCGGTACAGATTGGCGCTGGTGATCTCGATCGCGCTGCAGTCCTCGTCCGCGCGC
>DASXKG010000093.1:0-2691 GCA_036496965.1 Variovorax sp. | reverse complement strand
CGCGGCGACCAGGCCGGCCAGACCACCTATTGCGGGATGTTCAAGACGCCCAGCCTGCGCAATGTCGCAGCGCGCGGGGTGTTCCTGCACAACGGCGTGTTCACCAACCTGGCCGACGTGGTGCGCTTCTATGCCGAGCGCGATGTGCACCCCGGCAAATGGTATCCCGCCCGGCACGGCGTGGTCGAGCGCTACGACGATCTTCCGCCGGCCTATCGGGAGAACATCGACACCCTCGACGCACCGCTGGATCGCAAGCCAGGGCAGGCACCGGCGTTGAACGAATCGGAGGTGCAGGACATCGTGGCCTTCCTCTGCACATTGACCGATGCCGATGCCGCGGCAGAGAAAAAGAACTGCGGCGGCGCACGCTGAGCAAGGCACTCGCAAGTCACCGGACCTGTCACAAATGAGTGATAGGCTCCCCGGTCGCATCGAACTCCGAGGCCGACTGACAGTGGGCTGACTCGCGCGTGGCCGAAGGGTTCGATCGCACGGCAAACGACCGCTGCTGGACCTTCCCATGGTGAACCAAATCTTTCTTCGAATTCGTGCGTGCCGGCAGCACCTGGTCGTGCTGCTGTGCCTGTGCGGCCTGGTCCACCACGGCATCGGCGTCGCTGCGCCGCCGGCAGCCAATCCGCCCGGGCCGATGCTCGTGCGCCAGTCGAACCGGCTCTTCGTGCCGCAGGACTCGCCGCTGCGCGATCGGCTCGCCGTGGCGCCGGTGCACGAGCAGGCCTCGCCGCACGAGATCGCGTTGCCTGCGGTCGTCGAGGCGAATCCGGCTGCGACGCTGAATGTCCTGCCGCCGTTGACCGGCAAGCTGGTCGACCTCAAGGTCCGGCTCGGCGACACCGTCAAGCGCGGCCAGCTGCTCGCCAGCGTCAGTTCGCCGGACTTCGCGCAGGCCATCTCCGATGCGCAGAAGGCGCACGATGCGCTGGACCTAGCGCAGCGTGCGCTGGTGCGTGCGCGCGGCGTCAACCAGGCCGGCTCCAACGCGGCCAAGGACGTCGAGGCGGCCGAGAGCAGCGTGGTCCAGCAGAAGGCCGAACTGGAGCGCAGCGAAGCCCGCCTGCGCTCGCTGGGCGTGGGCGCCGTGCCGAGAGCCGGCAGACCGGGCCTGCTCGACGTGCTGGCGCCGATGCGCGGCACGGTCACGGCCCTGAGCGTGTCGGTCGGCACGAACCTCAACGATGCGACGGTCGCGATGATGACCATTGCCAACATCGACCAGGTATGGGTCACCGTCAACGTGCCCGAAGACCTGGTCGGCGTGGTGGTGCCGGGCGAGGATGCCGTCGTCACCCTGGCCGCCTACCCGGGGCGCACCTTCAGCGGCAAGGTCGGCTTCGTCGGCACGGTGCTGGATGCCGACACGCGCCGCGCCAAGGCCCGCATCAACTTCGCCAACCCCGAAGGCCTGCTCAAGCCCAACATGTTCGCGACCGCCCGCGTCGCCCTGCCCGAAGCGCCGCAGCCCGTGGTGCCCACCTCCGCACTGATCATGAACAACGACAGCGTGAGCGTGTTCGTCGAGGTCGAACCGTGGACTTTCGTCCGGCGCATCGTCGAACTCGGCCGCGAAGACGGCGGCCAGGTACGCATCCGCCACGGCCTGGCAGCGGGCGAGCGGGTGGTCGTGCGCGGAGGCGTGCTGCTGAATGATTAACCTCATCATCACGCAGTTCTTTCGCCGCAGGCATCTGACCTGGGCGATGTCGATAGTCCTCGTCCTGCTGGGCGCCTGGTCTTGGACGCAGATGACGGTGGAGGCGTACCCGGACCTGGGCGACGTGACGGTGCAGGTCACGACGCAGGTCAACGGCCTGGCCGCCGAGGAGATCGAGCAGCAGATCACCACGCCGCTGGAACGCGCGCTGAACAACACGCCAGGCCTGGCCTCGATCCGCTCGAGCAGCACCTTCGGGCTGTCGCTGATCACGATGACCTTCAAGGGCGGCACCGAGGACTACTTCGTGCGCCAGCGGGTGACCGAACGCATCGCGCAGGTCAGCCTGCCCGCAGGCGTGCAGCCCGGCCTGGACCCGGTGGCCGGGCCCGCCGGCGAGATTTTTCGCTACACCCTGGAATCCGACAGCAAGAACCTGATGGAGCTGTCGGAGATCCAGCGCTGGAAGGTGATCCCGGCGCTGCGCCAGGTGGCCGGCGTGGTGGACGTGACCAACTTCGGCGGCTTCACCAAGGAGTTCCAGCTGGAGCTCGATCCGGCACGCATGCAGCAGCACGGCCTGGTGCTGGGCGACGTGGTGACCGCCATCAACAACAACAGCGCCAACGGCGGCGGCGGCCGCATCGCGCGCGGCGAGCAAAGCTATATCGTGCGCGGGATCGGCATGATCCATTCGCTCGACGACCTCGGCTCGGTGGTGGTGGCGCAGAGCAACGGCTCGCCCGTGCTGGTGCGCGACCTGGGTCGCCTGCAATACGGGCACCAGGAGCGCGGTGGCATCCTGGGCAAGGACCTGAACCCCGACACCATCGAAGGCATCGTGCTGATGCTGAAGTACGAGAACCCTTCCGTGGTGCTGGAGGGCGTGCACAAGAAGGTAGCCGACCTGCAGAAGCAGCTCGACCCGATGGACGTGAAGATCGTGCCCTACATCGATCGCGACGACCTGGTCAAGCTGACGGTCGAGAAGGTCACGCGCACGGTGCTCGAGGGCA
>DASXKG010000092.1:0-4274 GCA_036496965.1 Variovorax sp. | reverse complement strand
CCCAGGCCCCCAGGCCCGCATGAACCCTTCACCCTGCGACCCCGCCCGCGACGAAGCGCCACGCCGCGTGCTCCCATTGCTGGGCGCAGCCGTGACGGCGGGCTTTGAGGCCGGGGCCATCGGCTACGTGCTGCCGGCCATGCGCGCCGGCACCGGAGCGTCGGCGCAGGACGCGTCCTGGCTTCTGTCCGTCTTCGTCGCGGCTACGCTGGTCTCGGTGCCGTTGGCCGCGCTGGCCACGCGGCGTTGGGGGGCCGCGCGTCTTCTGCGCGGATGCCTGCTGCTGGCCGTGGTGTCGGGCGGTCTGGCGAGCTTGTTGCCCAGCCTGGGCGGCGTGATGGCCGCCCGGGCGCTGCAGGGCTTCGCGCACGGCCCGCTGCTTCCGCTGGCGGCGGCGGTGGTCGTCATGCACTGGCCCGCGCACCAGCATGGGCGGCTGCTCGGCCAGGTGTCCATGGCCTACGGGCTCAGCTACGTGGCCGCCACCATCGGCACGCCTTGGCTGCTCGAACTGGGCTGGCGCAGCGCCTTCACGCTGGTCGCGTGCCTGGCGCTGTTTTCGCTGGCGGGGCCCCTGCCGGCCGTGGCCGCGCCCCAGCAGGCACACCAGGCGGCGGCGCCCTGGTGGTTGGCCTTCAGCCGTCCCATGGCCGCGGTGGTGCTGCTGGCGCTGGGCACGGGCGTCGGACAGTCGGTGCTGGTATGGATGCCGACGCTGGCCTCGGTGCGACTGGGCGTGAGCATGACCGCCACCGCGCCGCTCATGATCCCGCTGCTGCTTGGCGGACTGTGTTCCACGGCGTTGGTCATCCGCTCGCTGGACCACCTGGGCGCGCGGCCGCTGGTGTTCATCGGCATGTCGGCCGCGCTGGCTGGCTTGCTGCTGGTGGTGGCTGCGCCGGCCGGCCCCCGCTTCTTCATGGCCGGAGGCGCGGCGCTGGGCTTCGGCATCGGCTTGCTGTCGGGTGGCCCCTTGCGCTATGCCGCCGCGCGTGCGCTCCAGCGCGATGCCCAGGGCCTGGCTCAGGGCGCGGTGGCCTGGCTGACCGACGTGGGCCTGCTGACCGGCAGCCTGCTGCTGGGGTACGTGGCCGGGCGCGGCAACGATGGGCTGTCGGCCATCGAATCGGCGCTGACACTGGCCGGCGCCCTGATGCTGCTTTGCGCCCCGGCAGTGCTGCGGCTGCCCCGCCAGGCACGGATAGCCGCGTGAGGGCGATGGACGAAGCCATGGCCAAGGACCTGGTTCAACAGGAAGACCCCGCCGCCAGGGCGCTGCTGGGCCGCTGCCCGATCTTCCTGCGCTGCGGCGCCGAGGACCTGGTGGCATTGGCCGGCAGCACCCGCTGGCTGGAGCACGCAGACGGCGTCGATCTGGTGCGCGAAGGGGACGTACCGCAGAACCTGTTCATCCTCGAGCAGGGGCAGGCCCTCGTGCTCAAGCGCAGCGCCAACGGCCACGAACATCTGATCAACCGCCTGGGTCCCGGCGATTCGATCGGCGAGATGGCCCTGTTCGACCGCCTGCCGCGCTCGGCCACCGTGCGTGCCGAGGGACCGGTACGCAGCCTGGCGCTGCCACTGTCCGACTTTGTGCAGCTGGCCGAGAAGAGGCCTTCGCTGGTGCCGGTGATGATGGACATCGGCGCTTTGGTGGCCGAGCGGCTGCGCGCGTCCGGCGCCAATGCCGCGGCCGCCGCCGACCACATCCTGGCGCAGGAGCGCATGCGCTCGGTGATGGGGCGCTTCACGCTGCTGCTGATGCTGGCCTACACGCTCTACACCTGGGTGCTCGGCACCGCCATCCAGGTGAAGCAGGCCTTCGGGCACAGCGAGTTCATCACCGTGCCGGCGATCTTCGTGTGCTGCGCGATCCTGTTCGCGTTCGTGCGGGTGTCGGGCTACCCGCCGCGCTTCTTCGGCCTGACCGTCGAGAACGCCGGGCGCGACGTGCGCGAGGCGCTGCTGTTCACGCTGCCGCTGATGGGCGCCACGGTGCTGCTCAAGATCGCGCTCTCGGCCTGGGTGCCTGCCATGCACGGGTTGCCGGTGTTCCAGATGTTTTCCGCAGCGCCGGGGCTGCCGGCCACCGGCTTCAATCCGTGGCTGGCCGCCGCCTACGTCGTCTTCGCCCCCTTCCAGGAACTGATCTACCGGGGCGGCGTGCAGGGCCCCCTTGCACACTTCCTCACCGGGCGTTGGCGCAATTGGCTGGCCATCGTCGGTGCCAACATCATCTTTTCGGCGGCGCACCTCTATGTCTCGCCGGGGCTTGCAGTGGTTGCCTTCGTCGCGGGGCTGTTCTGGGGCTGGCTGTATGCCCGCCAGGGCGGACTCATCGGCGTGTCGGTGTCGCACGTGCTGCTGGGCTTCTGGGCCTTCGAGGTGGTGGGCCTCGGGGTGCTCCAGTAGCGGACTGAGTGGAACTCGGCAGCCGAGATCGGGCAGCGCCTCTGGTATCGCTTGAACAGCAGTTAAGGCTGCGGTAAGGGAGAGACCGCGAGCATGAAGACCATCTGATCCGCCACGTACGCCGTCGCCTGAACCAGGTGTCCTGCAGCGCCGTGCTGGCGCTCGCGATCGACAGCTCGCGCCAGCCAGTGGCGCGCCACTCCGCCGAGTTCGGCGCCGCCTTCTCGCAAGATCGGCTTCACAACCCAAAGGGAAAGACAAATCCATGAGCTCCACCACCTTCGATGCCGTTGCAGACATCCTGCAAGACAAGTTCAACCTGGATCGGGCGAAGTTGCGGCCCGACGTCGCGTTGAGCGAAATGGGACTGGACTCGCTGGCACTGATGGAATTCGTGTTCGCTGTCGAAGACGCCTTCGGTCTGCGGATCCCCGAAGAGCGGCTCGACCCGCGCGCCTCCGGCCTGTCGCTGGATGGGGTGTGCCAGGTCATCGACGCACTGCGCAGCGAAGCCAGCGGTCAGCCAGTGCACGCCGCGTGACGAAGGCTGCTGCGCACCGGCCCGCTCCGCGGTGCCGATGTCAGTGTGCAGACATGGCGGCCGCAAATACCACGCTGGCGTCGAGGCCGCCCGCATCGCGCGCTTCGAGCGCCACCCGCGCGCCGTGCCGCTGCGCGATCGCGCCGACGATCGCCAGCCCGAGGCCGCTGCCCGATGTGCCGGAGTTGCTGCGCCCTGCCTCGCCGCGGTAGAAGCGATCGAACACGCGCTCGCGCTCGGCAGCGGAAATGCCCGGGCCGGAGTCCCTCACGGACAGCGTCGGGCGATGCTCGCGCAGCAGCGCCACGACATCGACCCGGCCGCCGCGAGGGGTGTAGCGGATGGCGTTGCCGACCAGGTTGTCGAGCAAGATGGCGAGTTGCAGCGGATCGGCCAGGACCATCACCGCGCTCGCGGCGTCGGCGCCGAGATCGATCTGCTTGCGCTCGGCGGCCGGGCTGTGCCGCACCACGGCTTCCTGCACCAGCAGCGCCAGGTCGACCGCCTGGCGCGGCGGTGCCGGGGCATCCGGCTCGACCCGCGACAGGTCGAGCAGTTGCGCGATCAAGCGCTGCGAGCGCTCCACTCCCAGCTTCAGCTCATCGATGGCCGCCTGCCGCTGGCTGTCGTCGCGTACCCGCTCGAGCAGTTGCAGTTGCAGCCGCAAGGCAGTGATCGGCGAGCGCAATTCATGCGCCGCGTCGGCGACGAACTGCCGCTGCACGCCGAAGGCCTCGGCCAGGCGCTGCATCAGCCCGTTCAGCGCGTGGATGAGGGGATGGATCTCCAGCGGCACGCCATGCACATCGATCGGTTCGAGCGACACCGCGCTGCGCGCGGCGACATCGATCGCCGCCGCGTCCAGCGGCTGCAGGCCGCGCCGCAGCGCGATGACCATCAGCGCGCCGATGAGCAGCGTCAGCGTGATGACCGGGATGAGCAGCTTCGATGCCGCCTCGGCCGCCAGCGCCTCGCGCGCCGAACCGCGCTGCGCGGCCTGCACCACGCGCTCGCCGCTGACGATGGTGTAGATGTGCCAGGCGTCTTCGCCGCGTCCGACCCGCGAGAGTCCATTCACGTCGTTGAAGGGCAGCGAGCGGCCGGGGCCGGAGATCGACAGCAGGTGGCCCGAGCGGTCCCACAGCGCGGTCGTGAAGTTGAACTCGCCATGCTCCTCGAAGACCGGCGCAGCCTCGGGCCGGCGCCCGGTCGGCGCCGTGCTGTCGCTGCTGCTGCTGCGCTGCGTCGCCAGGGCCAGCGCCACCTGGCGCAGGTTGTCGTCGAACACCTCGCCCATCTCGTCGAGCGTGACCAGGTAGGA
>DASXKG010000091.1:0-6027 GCA_036496965.1 Variovorax sp. | reverse complement strand
GGAGGGCGCGCCATCCGGCAGCTGGGTGGCGGCCAGCTGCGCCAGGGGGCTTTGCGCGGGCGTCGCCGTCTCGTGGTGCGAGACCGGCTTCTCGACCGCCACGGGTAGCGAACCGCAAGCGCCGAGCAGCCCCAACGCCAGGGCCGACGCCAAGATTCTGAAGAAAGCGAATGACATGAGCCGCACGGCCGCTCCGAAGGCGAATACCGAAGCGCTGTTGCGCGAAGGTTGTCCAAAGAGTCCAAGCGTACCCGTACTGGCGGCCAATAGCCCTTCGCCACTTGAAGGTCCGGGATCCGGGACAAGATAGCAGGATGACCCCGTTTTCGATCCTCGATCTTTCCCCCATCACCGAAGGCGGCGACGCCGCGCAGTCCTTCCGCAACTCGCTGGCGCTGGCCCGGCATGCCGAGCAACTCGGCTACCGGCGCTACTGGCTGGCCGAGCACCACGGCATGCCGGGCATCGCCAGCGCTGCGACCGCGGTGCTGCTGGCCCATATCGGTGCCGGCACGTCGACCATCCGCATCGGCGCCGGCGGCGTGATGCTGCCCAACCATTCGCCGCTGGTGATCGCCGAACAGTTCGGCACGCTGGAGTCGCTCTATCCGGGCCGTATCGATCTCGGGCTGGGGCGCGCCCCGGGCTCGGACCAGCGCACTGCGCAGGCGCTCAGGCGCGACCTGCAATCCGACGCCGACCGCTTTCCACAGGACGTGGTCGAGCTGATGGACTTCATGTCCAAGGCGCCGCGGCAATCGGTTCGGGCGGTGCCGGGCATGGGGCTGGAGGTGCCGGTCTGGATCCTCGGCTCCAGCACCTTCGGCGCGCAACTGGCGGCGCACCTGGGCCTGCCCTATGCCTTCGCCTCGCATTTCGCGCCGCAGCAGATGATGCAGGCCATTCAGATCTATCGCGAGACCTTCAAGCCTTCGGCCCAGCTCGCCAGGCCCTACGTGATGCTGGGCTTCAACGTGTTCGCGGCGGACACCGACGAAGAGGCCGCGTTCCGCGCCACCTCCTGGCAGCAGGCCTTCGTGAACCTGCGCAGCGGCCGGCCCGGCCGCCTGCCGCCGCCGGTGGCGGGCTACCGCGAGCGCGTCGGCCCGGCCGAGAACGCCTTGCTCGATTCGGTGCTGTCCTGCTCGGCCATCGGCTCGCCGGAGACGGTGCGCGCCGGGGTGGCTGCCTTCGTCGAGCGCACCGGTGCCGACGAACTGATGATCACCTCGCAGGTATTCGACCACGAGGCCCGGCTGCGCTGCTACGAGATCCTGTCCGAGTTGCATTGACCCGCCGCGGGCACCGGCCGGCGGGTGCTGGGACAATGCCTGCCCTATGAAAAAGCAGCGCATCGTGGTGGGCCTGAGCGGCGGCGTCGATTCCGCGGTCACGGCGCACCTGCTCCAGCAGCAGGGCCACGAGGTGGTCGGCATCTTCATGAAGAACTGGGAAGACGACGACGACAGCGAGTACTGCTCGTCGAACATCGACTTCATCGACGCGGCCAGCGTGGCCGACGTGCTCGGCATCGAGATCGAGCATGTCAATTTCGCCGTCGACTACAAGGACCGCGTGTTCGCCGAATTCCTGCGCGAGTACCAGGCCGGCCGCACGCCCAATCCGGACGTGCTGTGCAATGCCGAGATCAAGTTCAAGGCCTTCCTCGACCATGCGATGCGCCTGGGCGCCGAGAAGATCGCGACCGGTCACTATGCCCGCGTGCGGCGCAACGAAAGCATCGGTGCCTACGAACTGCTCAAGGGCCTCGACCCCGCCAAAGACCAGAGCTATTTCCTGCATCGGCTGAACCAGGCGCAGCTGTCGAAGACCCTGTTCCCGGTCGGCGAACTGCACAAGACCGAAGTACGCCGCATCGCCGACGAGATCGGCCTGCCGAACGCGAAGAAGAAGGATTCGACCGGCATCTGCTTCATCGGCGAGCGGCCGTTTCGCGAGTTCCTCAACCGCTACATCTCCAAGGCGCCGGGGCCGGTGCGCGACGAGCTCGGCCGCCAGATCGGCGAGCACCAGGGCCTGAGCTTCTATACGCTGGGCCAGCGGCAGGGGCTGGGCATCGGCGGCATCAAGGCCCGCGGCGCACGGCGCGGCGCGGGCGATCACGCGCCCTGGTTCGTTGCGCGCAAGGACGTCGAGAACAACACGCTCTGGGTGGTGCAGGGCCACGACCATCCCTGGCTGCTGACGCCGAAGCTCGAGGCCGACGACGCGAGCTGGGTTGCGGGCTGCGCGCCGGCCGGCGGCGGCTACGGCGCCAAGTCGCGCTATCGCCAGGTCGACGCGGGCTGCCGGCTGGCCGAGGGCGCCGGCGCGGTGTTCCGGCTGGATTTCGCCGAAGCGCAATGGGCGGTGACGCCGGGCCAGTCGGCCGTGCTGTACGACGGCGAGGTCTGCCTGGGCGGCGGCGTGATCGCGCAGGCCGGCTGAGTGCGTTTCAGGCGCGGCGTGGTCAGGCTTCGTCGGGCGCCGTGACCGACGGGTCCAGGCGCACCAGCTCGAGCGGATAGCGCTGCCCCGCCAGGTAGTCTTCGACGCAGGCGAGCAGCAAGGGGCTGCGATGCCGCGCGCGGCTGGCCCGGATCTCGTCCGGCGTCATCCACAGCGTGCGCACGATGCCGGTGTCGAGCCTGCGGCCCGGCTCGCGTGCGCCCAGCGTGCCGGTGAAGGCGAAGCGCATGTAGGTGATGTCTTCGGGGGACCGAGTGCGGGCCAGGTAGACGCCGACCAGGGCCGAGGGCGTGAACTGGTGCGCGGTCTCTTCGAGCGTTTCGCGGATACAGCCCGCAGCGGGCGACTCGCCCGGGTCCAGATGACCGGCCGGCGTGTTGAGCTTGAGGCCTTCTGCGGATTCCTCCTCGACCAGCAGGAAGCGCCCCTCTTGTTCGATCACGGCGGCCACCGTGACGTTGGGCTTCCAGCGGATCGTCTCGAGACGCAGAGCCTGGGTCTCGGCGCGCGCTCGCTGCACGAAGCCGTCGCAGCGTTCGAGACTGGCACGTGCTTCTTCTTCGATGCAGTGCAGCAGCCGGCCGTCGGCGAAGGCCTGGGGCTTGGCGCGCGCCAGCTCGATCATGCCGAGAATGACCGAGCAGCCGCTGCGCGCGTCGTGCGAGAGAAAGCGCAGCGCCTCGTCCCGCTGCCGCTCGGCGTTCCGGGCGCGCCCCGGCGCTGCGCTCATGGCGCTGCATCCATGCGCGGATAGGGCGGCGCGAGCGTCTCGACTTCGAGCGGCTCCAGCCGATAGCCGAGCCCGTAGATCGCCGACAGCAGGAAGCCGTTGGATGGCACCAGGTCGAGCTTCAGGCGCAGCCGCGAGATGTGCGTGTCCAGCGAGCGCGAGGGCGTCTCGATGCCGACCCCCCAGACCGCCTCGCGCAGATGCTCTCGCGACAGCAGGCGGCCCAGGTTCTGGAAGAGGAAGAGGGCCAGCTCGTACTCGCGCCGGCTCAGCTCCACGGGCTTGCCCTGGACGCGCAGGATGCGGCTGGCCGTCGAGAAAGCGTAGCCGCGAAAATTCAGCTCTTCGCTGCGCTGCGCGGGGTAGGAGCGGCGCAGCAGCGCATGCACGCGGGCCTGCAGTTCGGCGATGCGGATCGGCTTGGCCATGAAGTCGTCGGCCCCGGCGGCCAGTCCTTCGACGACATCGCTCTCTTCGTGCCGGTTGGTGAGGAAGAGCACCGGTAGTGCGCTGTGCAGGTCCTCGCGAATCCGCCGGACCACCTGGGGGCCTTCGATGTCGGGCAGGTGCCAGTCGAGGATCAGCAGATCGTAGGTTTGCTGGTGCAGGTCGCGCAGCAGCGATCGGCCATCGCTGAAGCCGTGGCACTCGTGGCCGATGACTTCCATCGTGTGCCGGATCAATTCGAGCTGGTACGCCTCGTCCTCGAGCGCTGCTATTCGCATTCCGTCCCCCTGTATCACGTCGTTTCGCGATGCCGGCTCTGCCGTCCGGTCACGCAGGCACAGTGTACATAGGCGCCAACTTGGGGGCCTGGTCTTCAGGTAAGCTCTGGCGCCATTCCAAAGCTGCCCGAGGAGAAGTCCATGCTGATAGGCGTGCCGCTAGAAACCGCATCAGGCGAAACCCGAGTTGCCGTGACCCCCGAGACGGCCAAGAAGCTCGTTGCACTGGGCCACACGGTGCGTGTGCAGGCCGGCGCGGGCGTGGCGGCCAGCGTGACCGACGCGGCCTACCAGGGCGCCGGCGCGGAGATCACCGATGTCGGGGGTGCCTTCGGCGCCGAGATCGTGCTGAAGGTGCGCTCTCCCAGCGATCCCGAGATGGCGCTGATGAAGCCTGCCACCGTGGTGGTGGGCATGCTCAACCCCTTCGACGCGCCCGGGCTGCAGCGCCTGGCCACGGCCGGCCTGACCGCCTTCGCGCTGGAGGCCGCCCCGCGCACCACCCGCGCGCAGAGCATGGACGTGCTGAGTTCCCAGGCCAACATCGCCGGCTACAAGGCGGTGATGATCGCCGCCGACCGCTACCAGCGCTTCTTCCCGATGCTCATGACGGCCGCCGGCACGGTCAAGGCGGCCAGGGTGGTCATCCTGGGCGTTGGGGTGGCCGGCCTGCAGGCCATCGCCACGGCCAAGCGCCTGGGCGCGGTGATCGAGGCCTCCGACGTGCGCCCGAGCGTCAAGGAGCAGATCGAGTCGCTGGGCGGCAAGTTCATCGAGGTCTCCTACGACACCGACGAGGAAAAGGAAGCCGCCGTCGGCGTGGGCGGCTACGCCAAGCCGATGCCCCCGAGCTGGCTGGCGCGCCAGCAGGTCGAGGTCGCCAAGCGCGTGGCGCTGGCCGACATCGTCATCAGCACGGCGCTGATCCCGGGCCGGGCCGCCCCCACGCTGATCACCGAGGACATGGTCAAGTCCATGAAGCCGGGCTCGGTGATCGTGGACATCGCCGCGGGCAAGGGCCCGGGCGGCGTGGGCGGCAACTGCCCGCTGTCAGAACCGGATAAGACGGTGGTCAAGCACGGCGTGACCATCGTCGGGGAGACCAACCTGGCCGCGCTGGTGGCCGCGGACGCCTCCTCGCTGTACGCGCGCAACGTGCTGGATTTCTTGAAGCTGATCTGCCCGAAGGAGGGCGGCCTGAAGATCGACCTGGAAGACGACATCGTGGCCGCCTGCCTGATGAGCAAGGACAGCCAGGTCACCCGCAAGTAGAAGAACGCCGACAACGCGACAGATCCCCGAAACAAGAGGAGCACGACCATGGATCCCGTTTCCCATACCGTCATCAACCTGATCATCTTCGTGCTGGCGATCTACGTCGGCTACCACGTGGTGTGGACCGTCACGCCGGCGCTGCACACGCCGCTGATGGCGGTCACCAACGCCATCTCCGCGATCGTGATCGTGGGGGCCATGCTGGCCGCGGCGCTCACCGAGACGGGACTGGGCAAGACCATGGGCGTGCTGGCCGTGGCGCTGGCCGCGGTGAACGTCTTCGGCGGCTTCCTGGTGACGCGGCGCATGCTGGAGATGTTCAAGAAAAAGGACAAGAAGGCACCCGCGGCGGGCGCTGAAGGGGCGGCCAAATGAGCATGAACCTCGTCACGCTGCTGTACCTTATCGCCAGCGTCTGCTTAATCCAGGCCCTGAAGGGCCTGTCCCACCCCACCACCTCCATCCGCGGCAACCTGTTCGGCATGGTCGGCATGGCCATCGCCATCCTGACCACGGCCGCGCTGATCGTTCAGCTGTCCGGCAACCTGCTCGGCCTGGGCTGGGTGCTGCTGGGCCTGGTGGTGGGCGGCGGGTACGGCGCCTACCGCGCCAAGACGGTCGAGATGACCCAGATGCCCGAGCTGGTGGCCTTCTTCCACAGCATGATCGGCCTGGCGGCGGTGTTCATCGCCGTGGCCGCGGTGGCCGAGCCCTGGGCCTTTGCCATCACGCCGCTGCCGATTGCGGCGACCGGCACTGTCCCCACGCCCGATGGCGCGATGAT
Source organism: Variovorax sp. (assembly GCA_036496965.1). GTDB lineage: Bacteria > Pseudomonadota > Gammaproteobacteria > Burkholderiales > Burkholderiaceae_C > Variovorax. Next base: position 44 of record DASXKG010000091.1, on the reverse strand, counting down.
CATCGACGGCTTCCTGCGCTATGCGATTCCGGGCGGCAACCGGC
>DASXKG010000090.1:0-4506 GCA_036496965.1 Variovorax sp. | reverse complement strand
CTGGGGCGCATCAACTCTTCGGTGGATGCGATACGCGACACCATCGGCACGGCGATCAGCGTCAACCTGGCCATGGTGACCATCGAGGACAACGAGGTGACCAAGCGGCTGGCGGCCTGGGCTGCGATCTTTGCCGTCTGCACGGCCTTTGCCGGCATCTGGGGCATGAACTTCGAGAACATGCCCGAGCTGCATTGGCGCTACGGCTACCTCATCGCGCTGCTGCTGATCACGGGCTTCTGCGGCTATATCTACTACCGGTTCCGCCGGGCGGGCTGGGTCTGAGGCTGGGCGGAGGACCGCAGGCGGATGGCAAAATCCTTAAAAAATCCGCCTCAGACCTCGCCGGAGGTTTGGCTCTCAACCTCTGGAAGCCCGATGAATCCTCGCATGTGTGCATGCCTTGCCAGCGCTTTGATCGCGCTGGCATCTCCCTCCATCCACGCCGAAGAAACCGCATCTCCCGGTGCAGCCGATTCAGCCGCGCCCGCGGCGGCGACCACGCCGGCTCCCGAGACCTCTGCGTCCCTGTTCAGCCAGCCGGCCTGGGAGCTGGTGATCTCTCCCTACGCCTATCACTGGAGCAACCAGGACGCGCACACGAACGTCTATCTGGTGGGCATCGAGCGCGACCAGGGCGACGGCTTCCTGTGGGGCTTCTCGGGATTCCAGAATTCCTTCGGCCAGGCCTCGGCCTATGCCTACTACGGCTACACCTGGAACAACCTGTTTCCGAGCTTTCCCAGGTGGTACATCAAGCTCACGGGCGGCATCATCTACGGCTACAAGTACCCGCACGAGAACGACGTGCCGTTCAACCACGACGGCTTCGGCCTCGGCATCATCCCGGGGGTGGGCTACCGGCTGACGCCCAAGGACGCGCTGCAGGTCAACATGCTCGGCTCCGCGGGGCTCATCTTCACCTACAACCACCGCTTCTGATCCGTGCGCAAAGGGGCAGCAGATAATCCCCGGATGCGAATCCGCTTCACCAAGATGCAAGGCGCCGGCAACGACTTCGTCGTGCTGGACGAAACCCGCGGCCCGCTCGGCCTGAACGAATCGCAGTACCGCTTCCTGGCCGATCGGCATTTCGGCGTCGGCGCCGACCAGATCCTCTCGGTGCGCGCCGCGCCGGCCGAAGGCATCGACTTCCAGTACGTGATCCACAACGCCGATGGCGGCGAGGTCGAGCAGTGCGGCAATGGGGCGCGCTGCTTCATGCGCTTCGTGCGCGAGCGCGGCCTGACGCACCAGGATGCCGTGCGCGTGCAGACCCTCTCGGGCGTCATCGAGCCGCGCATGGGCGCCGACGGCCGTGTCACCGTCGACATGGGCGCCCCCGTCTTCGAGCCGGCATGCGTGCCCTTCGACATCGCCGGCCTGGAGCCGCAGCACGACGGCGCCGCGCACGGCTGGCACACCTGGCACCTGGCGCTCGGCACGCGGGCCGGCAGCACCATCGTCGGCGTGGCGGTGCTCTCGATGGGCAATCCGCACGCGGTGCAGATCGTCGACGACGTCGACACCGCGCCGGTCGGCACCCAGGGCCCCCTGATCGAGCACCATCCGCGCTTTGCGCAGCGCGTCAACGCCGGCTTCATGCAGGTACTGGACCGCTCGCACATCCGGCTGCGCGTGTTCGAGCGCGGCGTCGGCGAGACGCTGGCCTGCGGCACCGGCGCCTGCGCGGCCGTGGTGGCAGGCATCCGCCTCGGCCTGCTCGACGAGCGGGTCGACGTGCAGACGCGCGGCGGCCTGCTCACCATCGCGTGGGCCGGCGGCGCCGCGCCGGTGCTGATGACCGGCCCGGCGGTCACCGTGTTCGAAGGCGAGATCGAGGTGCCCGACGCGTCATGAACAATTTCAACTCCAACACCATGAACCCGATCACCGAAGACGACATCGCCAACTACCTGGCCAACACCCCCGATTTCTTCGAGCGGCATGCGCAGCTGCTCGGCCAGGTGCAGCTCACCAGTCCGCATGGCAATCGCGCCGTGAGCCTGCAGGAACGCCAGGCCGAGATGCTGCGCGAGAAGATCAAGGCGCTGGAGCACCGCGTGATGGACATGGTGCGCCACGGCACCGAGAACGTGGTCACTGCCGACCGGCTGCAGCGCTGGACCCGCGGCCTGCTGACCACGCGCGATCCGCGCCTGCTGCCGGCGCAGATCGCCAGCCAGTTGCAATCGCTCTTCCTGGTGCCGCAGACCGCGATCAAGGTCTGGGACTGCGACAGCGCCTACTTGCACGAGCCCTTTGCCCAGTGGGTCAGCGACGACGTGAAGGCGCTCGCGACCTCGTTGAGCGCGCCCTATTGCGGCCTCAACGCCGGCTTCGAAGCGGCCGGCTGGCTGGCCGAGCCGCAGGCCGCGGTGTCGATCGCGCTGATCCCGCTGCGCCCGGACCCCGAATCGCCGGCCTTCGGCCTGCTGGTGCTGGCCTCGCCGGATGCGCAGCGCTTCAATGCGGAGATGGGCACCGACTTCCTCGAGCGCATCGCCGAACTGGCCTCGGGCGGCCTGTCGCGCTTGCGGCCTTGAGCCGGCCCTGGCGGCGCATCGTCCTGGCCGCGCTCGCGCCGGCGTTGCTGGCCTATGCGTCCATTCACCTGATGATCTGGCGCGACGCGCGGGAGCGCGTCGCGCATCCACCCGCACGGCAGGCCGATGCCGCGCTCATCCTCGGCAACCGTGCCTACCGCAACGGCCGGCCCAATCCCTGCCTGACGGGCCGGGTCGACGCCGGCATCGCGCTGGCGCAGGCGGGCCTGGTGCGGCAGCTCGTGCTGAGCGGCGGCCGCGACTGGGAGGATGGACGCATCGAAGCCGAGGTGATGCAGCGCCATGCGCGCGCGACCGGCTACGGCGGCCCTGTCCTGCTGGAATCGGCCTCGCAGTCGACGCGCGAGAACCTGTCGCTGTCGCGGCCGCTGCTGCAGGCCGCGGGGGTGAGGAGCGTGATCATCGTCACCGAGCCCTATCACCTCTGGCGGGCAGAGCAGCTGGCGCGCGCCAGCGGCTTCGATCGCGATTTCGACGTGCAATATGCCGCGGCGTCGACCCTCTGCTGGCAGCGCTGGGGCATGCTTTTCAAGGGCGCATTGCGCGAGCCGCTGGCGATCGTGAACAATGCGTTCAATGGTTACCTCCACTGACGCGCCGCTTTCGCCAGACCTTGCGCTGATCGAGCGCTACCTCGAGCACGTGCGGGTCGAGCGCCGTCTGGCCGCCCGCAGTGTCGAGCTCTACGCCATTCACCTGAAAGCGCTCGCCGAGCGGGCCGCCGAGGCCCGGCTGGCGCTCGACCAGGTCCAGACGGCCCACGTGCGCCGCTGGATGGCCCAGTTGCACGGCGCCGGGCGGGAGTCGCGCGGCATCGCGCTGGTGCTCTCGTGCTGGCGCAGCTTCTACCGCTGGCTCGGCAACGAGGGGCTGATCGGCGCCAACCCGGTGCAGGACGTCCATGCGCCCAAGGCCGACCGGCCACTGCCCAAGGCGCTGGCGGTCGACGAGGCGGTCCGGCTGGCCGACCACAGCGATGCCGATGCCGATCCCTGGACGGAGGCGCGCGACCGCGCCATCGTCGAGTTGCTCTACGGCTGCGGATTGCGCATCAGCGAGCTGACCGGGCTCGATATGCGCGCCAGTCCGACGGCGCGCGGCTGGATCGACCTCGATGCCGCCGACGCCAACGTGCTGGGCAAGGGGAGCAAGCGCCGCATCGTCCCGGTGGGCGGCAAGGCCCTGGAAGCCCTGCGTCACTGGCTGGCGCTGCGCGACGACTGCGCGCCGCTCGCCGCGGCGCGGCTGGCCGACCCCGAGAGTGCCGCAGCGCTGTTCATCGGCCGCAACGGCAAGCGCTTCTCCCCCCATTCGGTGTGGAAGCAGCTGCGCCAGCGCAGCCTCCAGGCCGGCCTGAGCGCGCCGGTGCATCCGCACATGCTGCGCCATTCCTTCGCCAGCCACCTGCTGCAGTCCAGCAGCGACCTGCGCGGCGTGCAGGAACTGCTGGGGCATGCCAACATCTCGACCACCCAGGTCTACACGCGGCTCGATTTCCAGCACCTGGCCAAGGCCTACGATGCCGCGCATCCGCGGGCCCAGGCCCGCGACGAAGCCGCCGCGCGCCCGCGCAAGCCGAAGATCGGAAATCCGTGAAGCTGCTGCGCCTGCGGCCCGGCAAGGAGCGTTCGCTGCTGCGCCGGCATCCCTGGGTGTTCGAGTCGGCCATCGCCAAGGGCGGCGGCGATGCCGGCGAGACGGTGCGCATCGAATCCGACGAGGGCCGTTTCCTGGCCTGGGCGGCCTTCAGCCCGCATTCGAAGATCCGCGCGCGGGCCTGGAGCTTCGACGAGGCCGCGCGCATCGACGCCGCCTTTGTCGCGGCGCGCGTGGCCGCCGCGGTGCAGGCGCGCGCGCTGTTCGATTTGCAGAGCGACGGCTTGCGGCTGGTCCATGGCGAAGCCGACGGCCTGCCGGGATTGATCGTCGACCGCTATGG
>DASXKG010000089.1:0-3181 GCA_036496965.1 Variovorax sp. | reverse complement strand
CATTCGCGCGGATCGATCTGCGGGCGCAGGATCGCGCCTTCGCGCGGAAAGCGGTAGGCCTCGGGGTCGCGCGCGCGGGCCTGCGCCATCAGCTCGTTGATGGCCTTGAATTCGCCCACGGCCGCCAGCGCCCGCACCGCCTCCACATGGCCGACGCGGAACATGGTGGACGGGAACAGCCCGCTGCCATGGCCGTCCCCGACCGTGAAGGGCACGCCCGCGAAAGCCGCCACATCGGCATCGCCGCTGGCGTCGATGAAAGCATTGGCGCGGATCGCCTGGCGCCCCGACTTGGTCTCCACCACCAGCGCCGCGATGCGCTCGCCGTCCCGCACCACGGCGGCGGCCAGCGCATGGAAGAGCAGCTGCACGCCGGCGTCCAGAAGCAGCCCGTCGGCCGCGCACTTGTAGATCGAGGTGTCGTAGGAGCGCACGCGGATGCGACCCTGCATGCCGTCCTGCGGCTTGTTGAGGCCGCCCATGGCCTCGAGCCGGGCCAGCAGGTCGTCGGCGACCCCATGCACCAGCTGCGTCATTTCGCCCTGGCGTTTGCCGTAGAGGCCGGCGAAGTTGGTGACGCCGCCGGCGGTCCCCATGCCGCCGAGGAAGCCATAGCGCTCGACCAGCAGCGTGCGGGCGCCGTGGCGCGCGGCACTGACGCTGGCCGCGATGCCGGCCGGCCCGCCGCCGACCACCACCACGTCGTATTCGCCGAACACCGGCAGGCTGCGCTGCGGCTCGATGACGGGGGTCATTGCAGCTTGATGCCGTTGGTCGCGATGATCTTCGTCATGATGGCGGACTCCTCCTTCACCCGGGCCCGCATGCCGTCGGGCGAGGTGCCCACCGCCTGCCAGCCCTGGTCGAACAGGCGCTGGCGCACCTCGGGCGACTTCATCACCACCGCGAGCGCCTGCGCGATGCGGTCCTGCGCCGCCTTCGACAGCCGTGCCGGCCCGACCAGCGCGGTCCAGACCTCGAGGTCGAAGTCATGCACGCCGGCATTGGCCAGCGGCGGCGCCTCCGGCATCAGCGCGCTGCGCCCGCTGGTGAGACCGATGGCCTTGATCTTGCCGGCCTTCACCTGCGGCAGCGCCAGGCCCGGCGGAATCAGCGCCATCTCGATCTGGCCGCTGAGCAGTGCCGTCATGACCTGCGGGTTGCCCTGGTAGGGCACATGCACGGGCTTGAGGCCGGGCACGCGGCTCTTGAGCAGCTCCATGCCCAGGTGGCCGACCGAGCCCACGCCGACCGAGCCATAGCTCCATGTGTCGCCGGCCTTGCGCGCGGCATCGAAGAAGGCCGCGCCGCCGGGCTCATTGGGCTGTGTCACCAGCACCAGCGGCGCCGTGGCGATCAGCGACAGGAAGCTGAAGTCCTTGGCCGGGTCGTAGGGCAGATCCGGATAGAGCATCTTCGACGAGGTCAGGTTGCCGTTGATGACCACGCCGATGGTGTGATCGTCGGTCGCCTTGGCCACCATGTCGGCCGCGATGTTGCCGGAGGCACCCGGCTTGTTCTCCACCACGATCGGCTGTCCGAGCAGCTTGCCCAGCGGCTCGGCGATGGTGCGCGCGGCGATGTCCGGCGTCGAGCCGCCGGGAAAGCCGACCAGCAGGCGGATCGGGCGCGTGGGCCAGGCGGCGCCCTGCTGCGCAGCGCCAACCAGTGGCAAGGCGCCGGCCAGGGCACAGGAAACAATCAGGAAGGCTCTCTTGGAAGCATGCATGGCGTGGGAGCGAGGGCAATTGGGAGGCCCGAAGGATAAGGCCGGCGCTCCCGGCCCGCTGGCCGCATCCAAGGCTTCGGCTCAGGCCTCTTCCAGGAAGGCCTCGCGCAGCACGCCCATGGCCTGCTGCACGGGGCGGTCCGAGAAACTGAACAGCACCACGTCCCCGCCGTCCGCCGAGAGCCGCAACGGCGCCCAGGAAGGCACGACGAAAGTGTCCTGCGGCCCGAAGGCCAGGCGCTCGGCGCCGACCTGCGCCGTGCCGCGCCCTTCGACCACGCTGTAGACCGCGCCGTCGGTGGCGCGATGCGTGCGACCGGCGAAGCCCGCGGGCAGCAGCTGCAGGTGGGTCGCGATGGTGGGCATCGGCGAGCCGCCGGTGAGCGGATTCACGTAGCGCAGCTTGTGGCCCAGCCAGGCATCGGGCGCCTCCTGCTGCTGCAACTGGGCCAGCGCCTCGCGGCTGCGCGCATAGGGGTAGTTGAAGATCGGCGAGGTGGGCGAGGCATGGTCATGGCGCACCGGCACCATGTTGTGGCCGAAGCGCGCCAGGCTGTGGCCCTCGGGCCGCGCCACCTGCTGCTGGCGGGCGTCGTCGTTCTCGGCGAAGCCGGCGTCGAAGAAGCGCAGCATCGGGATGTCCAGCCCGTCCAGCCACACCACCGGCTCGCGCGCGCCGGCGATGCCTTCGTTGCCGTGGTCGTGCCAGGCCCAGGACGGCGTGATGATGAAATCGCCCGGATACATCGTGGTGCGCTCGCCGGCCACGGTGGTGTAGGCCCCCCGGCCGTCGACGATGAAGCGCAGCGCGGACTGCACATGCCGGTGCGAGGGCGCCACCTCGCCCGGCATGATCAGCTGCAGCCCGGCGTAGAGCGATTGGGTGATCGACGAGCGGCCCGGCAGCGCCGGGTTTTCCAGCACCAGCACGCGGCGCACGGCTTCCTCGGCGGTGATGAGCTCGGCCGATTCCATGAGCAGCGGGCGGATCTCGTCGTAGCGCCACAGCGCCGGCACGCACGGCGTCTGCGGCTCGCGCGGCACCAGGGCATGCAGCGATTCCCACAGCGGCGTCAGGTGCAGGGGACGGATGCGCTCGTAGTAGGCGCGGCGTTCGTCGGCGGCGCCAGGGGCGCTCTGGTGGGCGGAGGTGGTCATGAGGGGATTGTCACCGGGCCGATGGCGCCAGGGGCGCGTTGTCGCGCTTCGCCACCCTGTGCCCAAGGCTTCGGCTCTCGCATAATCGCGCAGGGCGCGCCGCACTTCGATCAACCCAACGCCAGGAACCCCATGTCGTCCATCACCCTGCGTTTCCTCGCCGAACCCAGCACCGTCAATTTCGGCGGCAAGGTGCATGGCGGCACCGTCATGAAGTGGATCGACGAGGCCGGCTACGCCTGCGCCACCAGCTGGTCCAAGCGCTACTGCGTCACCGTCTTCATCGGCAGCATC
>DASXKG010000088.1:0-3049 GCA_036496965.1 Variovorax sp. | reverse complement strand
GGCCGCGGTGCGCGGCGGTCACGGCGACCATCATGATCTGGTCCTGTGGCGCGAGCAGGCCGACGCGATGGATCACCCGCGCGCCCAGGATGTGGAAGCGCCGATGCGCCTCGTCGATCATGGCCTCGATGGCCCGCTCGGTCATCCCGGGGTAGTGTTCGAGTTCCATCGAGGCGACGCTGCTGCCGTCGTTGCGGTCGCGCACGGTGCCGACGAAGCTGCAGACGGCGCCGACGCGGGCATCGCCGGCGCGCAGCGCGGCGATCTCTTCTTGCAGGTCGAAGTCGCCGGTCCGGATCGAAACACGCGAGGCGCTCATGGCGCCATTGTGGCACCGCGCTACACTGACACGATGTCTTCCGGCGCCCGCCCCCGCAGCCACGCTTCTCGCGAAGCGGCTGCCGTCGTGCGCCTGCAAGGCCAGGTCAAAAAACCCGAGCTCGTCTGACCGGAGCTTCGGTTCCGTCGTCGGATGAGCGACGGAACCGCAAGACCTCTCGGTCCCAGCCGGTTGTGTGCGCGCCTCCGACGATGGTTTTTCATCGGTCGATTCCACCAAGGATGCCGCGTGCAAGTTCCACATTCACCCTCTTGCGATTTCTCGGGACTCTGGATCCCGCTCGTGACGCCGTTTCGCGGCGGCGCGGTCGACCATCCGGCGCTGGCTGCGCTCGCCGAGCAGCTGTCGACGACGGGCATCGCCGGCTTCGTGGTCTGCGGCTCGACCGGCGAGGCGGCGGCCCTCGACGACGACGAGCAACTGGCCGTGCTCTCGACCGTCGCCCGGGCGGCGCCGCGACTGCCACGCATCATGGGCGTGTCCGGCTATCACCTCGGCAAGATGCTGGCCTGGGTGCGCCGGCTCGGCGACCTCGGCCTGGGCGGCTTGCTGGTGCCCGCCCCGAGCTACATCCGGCCTTCGCAGGCCGGCCTCGCGGCCTGGTTCCAGGCCATCGCCGATGCCAGCACAGTGCCGCTGCTGATCTACGACATCCCCTACCGAACCGGCGTTGCGATCGAGCGCGACACGCTGCTCGCGCTGGCCGGACATCCCCGGATCCGCGCCGTCAAGGACTGCGGCGGCGACATGGCCAAGACCCGTGCCCTCATCGCCGACGGCCGGCTCCAGGTCCTCGCGGGCGAGGATGCCCAGCTTTTCGGCACCGTCGCCGAAGGCGGTGCCGGCGCCATTGCGGCCAGTGCGCACTTGCAGACAGCGCGCTTCGTGGAGCTACTGCGGCTGCTGGCCGAAGGCAGGCTGGACGCCGCCCGCCCGCTATGGCAGGCGCTTCATCCCCTGATCGAAGCCCTGTTCGAAGATGCGAATCCCGGCCCCCTGAAGGCCGTGCTGGCCGCCCAAGGCCTGTTGCGGGATGAGCTTCGGGCACCGATGACGCCCGCACGGCGCGAATTGCGCGAGCGCCTGCTGGCCCTGCAGGCCGGACTCAACCGCCGGTGACCGGCGGGAAGAAGGCGACCTCGCTGCCGTCGCGCAGCGGGTCGGCTTCGTTGCTGCTCATGACCTGGTCGAGCGCCATGCGCACCGCACGGCCGCGCGCCAGGGCGCTGGCATGCGGCTCGCCGCGCGCGATCAGTGCATCGCGCAACGCACCGAGGTCGGCCGCCGAAGTCTCGATCGTCTCGCCGCCCGTTCCGAGCGCCTCGCGCACCGAGGCAAAGTAGCGGACATTGACTTTCATCTCAACCCAATAGAAGCGAAGCGAAGGGAATGAACTGCACCATGTCACCCGCCTTGAAGGGCTGGCCGGCCGGCGTGTCGATCACGCCGTCGCCCCAGACCATGGAGGTGAGCACACCGGAGCTCTGGTTGCCGAAGACATCGAGTCCGCCCGCGCCATTGCGCCGGGCGCGCAGGAATTCGCGCCGCCGGTCGGCGCGCGGCCAGTCGGAGTCGACGCGCATCGTGACCGGCTCGGGCGCCACCCGAGTGGCGCCTTGCAGGGTCAGCAGGAAAGGCCGCACCAGGAGCAGGAAAGTCATGAAGCTCGACACCGGATTGCCCGGCAGGCCGGTCAGGTGCGCAGCGCCGATGCGGCCGTAGGCGAAGGGCTTGCCCGGCTTCATCGCCAGCGACCACTGGTCGAGCCGGCCGAGGTGCTGCACCGCGGCCTTGATATGGTCTTCCTCGCCCACGGAGACGCCCCCGGTGGTGACGATCAGGTCGTTGGCCAGCGATGCGGCGTGGAGCGCCTCGATGGTCGCATCGCGCCGGTCGGGCACCAGCCCCAGGTCGCTGACCTCGCAGCCCAGGCGCAGCAGCAAGGCGCGCATGAAGAAGCGGTTGGAGTTGTAGATGGAGCCCGGCTTCATGGCCGCCGGCGCCACCTCGCCGGGCATGACCAGCTCGTCGCCGGTGGACAGCAGCGCGACCCGCGGTCGTTTCGCGACCACCAGCCGATCGAAGCCGACGCTGGCGGCCAGTCCCAGCGCGGCCGGCGTGAGACGTTCGCCGCGGGCGAGCACGACATCGCCGGCCGCCACATCCTCGCCGGCGCGCCGGATCCACGCACCGGCGGCGGGCGCGGTCTCGATGCGCACGCTGCCCAGGCCGCCTTGCTCCGGCTCGGCACGGGTGTCCTCCTGGATCACCACGGCATCGGCGCCCGGCGGAATCTGGGCGCCGGTGAAGATGCGGGCCGCGGTGCCGGCCGCGAGCGGGCCACCGACGCTGCCCGCCGGGATGCGTTGGGCCACCCGCAGCAGGGCGCCAGGCTGCGCGCAATCGGCGCTGCGCACCGCGTAGCCGTCCATCGCGCTGTTGTCACGCGGCGGCACCGTGAGGCCCGACACCAGGTCTTCGGCCAGCACGCGACCATCGGCCTCGAAGGTCGACACGCTTTCGCTCCCCAGCCCCGGATCGGCTTCGGCGAGCAAGCGCGCCAGCGCTTCGTCCAGAGGCATCAGGGGAGGTGGTTTCGGAGCGCTGCTAGCCATGGTGCTTCACCTTGTAAACGAACTGATCGGCGTTGAGCAGCAGCCAGCGGGCGATGCCATCGACGTCGTCGAGGTCAAAGATCGGCAGCCGGAT
>DASXKG010000087.1:0-6904 GCA_036496965.1 Variovorax sp. | reverse complement strand
CAAGGCATCGCGCACCCGGGCCAGCACGACCTCCTGGGCCTCCAGATCGACGTAGTGCAGCACGTCGAGGATCACCACCAGGTCGCTCGGCGGCAACTCGGCCTGGCGCATGTCGGCACAGACGAAGCGCGGCGTGGGCTTCAGATGGCCGATGGAGGCTTGCGCCCGCGCCACGTCCCTCGGCATCAGCTCGATGCCCGTGTAACGAGCCAGCGGCGGCGTCGGGCGCCAGTTGACGGGCCATTCGCCGCGCCGCGACTGCATGGCGCCCATCGCCGACAGCAGGCTCGCAAACAGGCCCTGGCCGCAGCCGATGTCGACCACCCGGCTGCGCGCTTCGCCGATCAGGCCGCGTTCGACTAGGCCGCGAAAGACCGGGTCGCGGCCCAGCTTGCCGCGCGCGAAATGCCAGGCGAAGCTGCCGGCGTGGCGATACGGTGCGCTGGCGCGCTCATGCAGTCGGCGCCAGGCGGCATCGGCGGAAATCGGTGGGCTCATGAGGTCGAGGCCGAAGGGGATGACGATGCGAGCGCTTCGGGCAGCGTGACCGCGCGCAGGCCCTCGGCACGCAGCCGCGCCAGCAACGGCGGCAGCACTTCGAGCAGCACGGCGCGCCCGTTGGCGGCGTGCGCCGCGTGGCCGTCGTGCAACAGCAGGATGTCGCCGGCGGCCAGCGTGCGGGTCAGTCGGCCCAGCACGACGGCCGGATCGCGCTCGCGGGTGTCGAAGCCCCGGCGTGTCCAGCTCACCAGGGTCAAGCCCATGCGATGCAGCACCGGTGCCAGGAAGGGATTGCGCAAGCCGGCCGGCGCGCGAAAGCAACTCGGGCGCTCGCCGGCGGTCTGCTCCAGAACCTGCTGCGCCTCTGAAATCTCGGCCGTGAAGCCGCGCGGACCGAGCAGCGAAAAATTGTGCCGATGGTGCGTGCTGTGGTTCTGGATGCTGTGGCCGCGCGCCACGATCTCGCGCGCCAGCGCCGGATGGGCGCGCACCCGCTCGGCAATGCAGAAGAAGGTGGCGCGCTGGCCGTGGGCGTCCAGTAGCGCCAGCACCTGCGGCGTGACCTCCGGATCAGGTCCGTCGTCGATGGTGATGGCAATCTCGCGCCGGGCCGCGGCGTGAGGCGGCAGGCGCGTCATGTTCTGGCCGAGCAGATGGCTGCGCGGCGTGAGACCGGCCGCGGTGATCAGGGCGTGGTTCAGCACGATCGCACCGATGGCCCACGGCAGTGCGCCGGGCAGCCAAAGCGCCGCACCGGCCGCCAGCAGATGGCAGCCGGCGCTGGCGCGCATCAGCGGCGGCCAGGGCCAGCCGGGCGCGGCGATCGCGGGAACGGGTGCGGCTTGGGACATCGGCGCGATTGTCCTTCACACCCGGGCTGGTGCGGGAGCGCGCGCGAACGCCGCCGACAGCAGCAGCGCGAGCAAGGCGCCCGGCGCCACCACCCGGCCGATGGACGACAACGCCGGAATGTCCGAGATCGCGATCAGCCCGAACGACAGCACGGTGGCCAGGTTGGCGAGCATCAGCGAGGCCAGGGTGTCCGCGTCGGCGCGCCCGGTCTCGCGCAGCTGGTCGAAGAACAGCGCGTAGTTCGAACCCACGGCCACGATCAGCAGCAGGCCCACCAGATGCAGGATGCCGAGCGACATCTGCAGCGCCGCCATGCCGCCGAGGGTGAGCACGACCGCGACGACCAGCGGCTGGCAGACGGCCAGCAGCCGGCGCCCCGAGCGCAGGTAGGCCGCCAGCAGCAGCAGCACGGCCAGGGCCCCGAGCATGACCTGCACGAAGGCTTCATGCAGGTAGCGGTGGTAGAGGCCGGTCAGCTCGTCGCCGACATTGACCACCTGCACGTCACCCATGCCATCGAGCGCCGCGGCCAGCCTTGCGGGATCGAAGCTGGGGCCCGGATGCAGCGAAATCAGCGTCGACCAGCCGCCTTGCGCGCGCTCGAACATCAGCGCCGAGACCAATGCATCGAGCGGTCCGCCCTGCAGGTCTGCGCGCTCGATCATCGGCTGCGCCTTCGCGGCCTGCACGTCCGCAATGAAAGGCTCGAGCCGCGTGGCGGGCAAGGACAGCCCCTGTGTCGCCTCTGCCAGGCGCGCCCGCAGCGCGGCCGCATCCGGCAGGCTGGCCACGCGCGCGGCCTGCGCGGCCTCGCTCGGGAGCACCCGGCTCACGGTCTCGAAGCCAGCCAGGTCGCCCTTGTCGACCAGTGCCTCCAGGCGCTCGCCGGCCGCCTCCGTGCTGCGCAGGGTGGACTGGACATCGGCCCCGTGGACCACGATCAAGGTGCCGCCGTCGCTGGCGCCGATATCCCCGCGCAATTCGGCATCGAGCTGCTGCGCGGCCTTGGGCACCGGACTCATCGCGCCCAGGTCGGCGCGCCACAAATGCGCGCCCTGCCACAGCACCAGCGCCAGCGCGGCGCCGCCAAGGCCAGTGAAGATCCAGCGCAGCCGGGGCAGCACGCGCACCCCGAAGCCCGCGATCTGCGCCATCTGCCGCCGCATACCCATGCCGGTGGCCCCATCCGGGGCCAGCACGGGCAGCACGTAGCGCGCCACCAGCGCGGCGGCGATCAGCCCGGCGAGCGAGAACACGCCGAGCTGCGCCAAACCCGGAAAGCCCGAGAACACCAGCGCGGCGAAGCCGCAGACCGAGGTCCAGAGGCCGAGCCGCACCGTCGGCCAATGGGTGTCGCGCCAGCGCTGCCAGCCGGTTCCGGGGCTGGCAGCGCCGCGCGCCTGAATGAGGTAGTAGATCGCGTAGTCGACCGTCTCGCCGATCAGCGTGCTGCCGAAGCCCATGGTCATGCCATGCACGCCGCCGAACACCAGGCTGACCGTGGCCGTGCCCGCCACCACGCCGGTCGCCACCGGCAGCAGGGCGAGCACCAGCGCCCGCGGCGAGGCGAAGGCCAGCAACAGCAGCGCGCCCATGACCAGGCCCCCGATGGCGGCCAGGCGGGTCGCCTCGCGCTTGATCTGTTCACGACTGTGCACCGAGAACACCGGCGCGCCGGTCATTTCCAGCCGGGGCCCGGCGCCCGCCTGGCCGCGGGTGGCGGCGTCGAAGGCGTCCTGCACGTTCGCCAGCGCCAGCGCGACCGCATCCAGGTCGCTGCCGGGCGCATGGGTGGTCGCCAGGATCAGTGCCCGGGGCGCCCTGCGCGAGACCCAGACGCCCTCCTCGATGCGCGGGGAACTGGCCGGGATCAGGGCCTGCGCGATGGCCTGCGTTTCGCCGGTCGGGTCACGCTCCAGCAAGGGCTTGAGCGCATTGCCCGCCGGCGTGCCGAGCATCGACAGCGTGTCGAGGATCGCGTCGCGCAGGCCCTCGGCGGTGAAGCGCGCGGGCGTGACGTCCGCCGAAAGGCGGTACCGATGGTCGAAGACCCAGGTGCCGGCATCCTTCCATTGGCTGGTGTCGCCGTTCTGCACCTGGTCGAAGAACCCGCCCTCGCGCATCGCTGCCGCGACCGCCCGCGAGACGGAGGCGCGCTGCGCCGCATCCTTGCCACCTTCGATGCCGATGAAGACCGTGCGCGACGCGATGCCGCTTTGCAGTTGTTCGATCAGCACCCGCTGGCGCGCGTCCGGACTGGCAGGCAGGAAGGCTGAGAGATCGGCGCTGAAATGCGTGCGTGCGATGACCGCGATGCCGGCCGCCAGCAGCAACAGCCAGACCACCAGCGCCCAGGCACTCGGCCGGCGGCCGGCGGCAGCAGCGGCGTGCGTCACGGCGCCGAACGCGCAGGCAGACGCGCCGTTGCGGCAACGCCGGGCGTGATGGTCATCACCGAGCGGTCGCCGCCGACGAATTCCATCTCGACGCCCAGCACTTCGCCGCCGCGGCCGCTCAGGCGCAACGAACGCACCTGGGCCGCGAGGCGCGCGTCGATCGGCTCCAGCGCCAGTGACCAGTCATCGGCGGTGCCCGACAGGGTGCTGCGGAAATAGCGCTGCAGGCCTTGCGCGTCGCCGCTCAGCGTGCCGCGCATGGCTTCGACCATGCCGAGCAGCTCCGGCATGCTGTCGAGCTGCAGCGTGCGGCTGCGACCGCCGCGCGAGAGCGTCAGCTGGTTGCCCTCGACACGCATCGTTTCCGGACGCGGCGACAGCGTCTGCCGTGTCAGCCGGTCCGGTGCGCTGAAGCTCAGCACCCCGCTGGCATAGAGCGGCCCTTCCAGCCCGTGCACGAAGCGCTGTTCGGTGAAGCGCGCCTCGCCGTTCTTCTGCTGCGCCAGCAGGCCCATCAGGTCGGGCAAAGCGAAGGCCGCCGCGGCATGCGCGCCAGGTCCGAAGAGACCGCCCAGCACCAGCGCCGCCAGCAGCGTCCGCACCCAGCGTTCAAGCCGGATCTTCGAGCCAGAAATCATGAAAATTGAACCAGTTGTACGGATAGGCGCGCACCAGCGCCTCGAGTCGTGCCACATAGCTCTCGAGCGCCGCACGAATGCGCCGTTCGCGCTCGGGCGCATCGGCCGCGCGTACGCTGAAATCGGCGAGCTCTTCGAACACCACATCGTAGCGGGCGCCACCGACATAGGCCCCGGCCATGAAGAAGACCTTGCGCCGCAGCAAGGCGGCCAGCCGGAACGGCCCGTCGTTGAACAGCGCCGGCCGGCCGAGAAAAGGCAACGCGATGCTGCTGCCGCGCTGCGTGCCCGCTTCTTCGGGACCGGCCAGCGTGCGATCGGCCAGCAGGCCTGCGAGGCCGCCGGAATCGAGCCAGTCGCGCAGCGCCAGCATCGAATGCGGGCGACCCAGCGCGATGATGTGCGGGCGCAGGTCGGGCCGGCTGACCGCGCCCAGCACCGCATTGATCTGCTGCGCGTTATCTGGATACATGAGCATCGCCAGCCGAATGCCGGTGGGCGTGGCGCTCTGCTGCTTGCAGGCGCCCAAGGCCTCGAAACTGCCGACATGCGCACCCAGCATGAGGGCGCCGCGGCCCGCGCCGACCTCGGCCTCGACGGCTTCGCGGCCGCGCACCCTGACGTCGAACAGGTCCAGGCGACCGCGCAGGAAGTAAAGCCGATCGAGCACGGTGGAAGCGAAGGCGTGCAGCAGGCGGTAGCCGTCGCTCCAGCCGGCGCCCGGGCCGATCACCCGGAACAGATAGCGCTTGATGTGGCGCCGCGGAGTCGGCGAGAACAGCAGGAAGTACAGCGAGATCGGATGCAGGATCAGTCGCGTCAGGGGTCGGCCGCACCGGATCGCGATCCAGCAGATGACCCGCAGCGCCAGCATGTTGCTGCGCTCGGGCGCGCGCAGCCACTCGGCCTGGCGCGCTCCAGCCTCGCCAGTTTCGGGCGGGGGGCTGCTCATGACGGTGCGCCGGCGCCGGGTGTCCAGCGACCGCTCACCGCCACGACGTCACCGCAACGCACCTCGAAGCGCAGGCCGCGCGCGGCACCGGCTTCGGGGACCAGGTCGATGACCAGCGTGCTCCCGGGCCGCACCGGTGCGAGGAACTTCGCAGCGGCCAGGGTCGGCTGCGGGCCCAGGCGCGCGCCGAGGGCCGGCACGCTGCGCGCCGCCTCGAGCACCTGCGCCAGCAGCAGCGCACCGGGCAGGAGCGGCTGGCCTGGAAAGTGGCCGGCGAAGGCCGGATGGTCCATCGGTACCTGGTGCGTCAATTGCACCGGTGTGCCATCGCCCGCCAGCTGCGCCAGCGCGAACTCGCGCAGCGAGCGGGCGGTGAGCTTGCCCGTGCCCTCGCGCGGGAAGGCAGCCACGTGCACCACGCGGCGCGGCACGAAGACGGCCTCCAGGCGCTCGCGCAGCGCGGCGATGATGAACCGCGCTTCGAGCGTCGGCGCCACCACGAAGGCCACCGGACGCACCACGCCGTCGACGACGTCGTCGGGCAACCAGAAAGCGCCGTCTTCCACGCCCGGGATGCTGTTCAGGTGATGGTTCAGATAGCCCAGCGAGCTGCGTCGCCCCGCCACGTGAATCAGGTCGTTGGCGCGGCCGAGCAGCCGGAAATGCTGCGCATCGACCAGCTCCAGCACGTCGGCCATCGGGGTCGGCTCGGGGATGAAGTCGCCTTGGAAGATGAAGCGCTCGGTTCCGCCGGCATCGCGCTCGGCATGCACGCGGATGGCGCCGAAGGTCTGCCAGACCTCGCACTGCGTGGGCCGCCGTGTCGCGACCTGGCCGGATTCGGTGCTGCCGTAGATCTCGATCAGCGCGCCGCCCATGGCTTGCTCGGCCCGGGCCGCGAGCTGCGGCGACAGGGGCGCGGTGGCCGACAGGATGAGCTCCACGGACGGCAGCTCGACGCCCGACAGCAACAGCGTCTTCAAATGAAAGGGGGTGGTGACCAGAGCGCGAGGCGCCGGCACCGAGGCCAGCGCCTGTGCCACGTCGGCCGGGAAGAAAGGCCGGCTGCTTTCGAAGGCGGCGCCGCCCAGCATGGCCAGCAGCACGGTCGACTCCAGGCCGTAGCTGTGCTGCACCGGAACCGTCGCCACGATGTTCAGCCCGGTCAGTGTCGAGCGGCCGAGCAGCTGCGTGAGCCGTTCGACCGCCGCCGCCACGTCGCCGACCAGCGTGCCCCACGACTTGGCATGCGGCTGCGGCACACCGGTCGACCCGGAGGTCAGCAGGCTGACGGCGTGCATGTCATGCGCAAAGGCCGGCACCGGCGCCTCGGTGCTGCCCTCGGCGTGCCCTGCGGCCTGGCAGACCAGGCGCGGCAGCCCCGGCGTCTGGAGCTGGGCGTCGTCGGTGACCGAGAAGGCCGGGTCGCCGAACCGGAGCACGCGCGCCAGCGTGTCGGGCCGCGCATCGGGCGGCAGCAGGCTGGCCTCGCCGCGGACCAGCGCCGCGGCCAGGCTGACCGCGAAGGCATAGCGGTCGGCGCAGAGGTTGACGACCGGGCCGCC
>DASXKG010000086.1:0-3612 GCA_036496965.1 Variovorax sp. | reverse complement strand
TGGCTCGCTGGTGCGCCTGCTGCCGGACTTCCGCTTCGCGGTGCGGGGGTTTTCCAACGGCATCTACGCGGTGTTCCGGCACAGCGCCACGCTGCCGCTGAAGGTGCGGGCCTTCGTCGACTTCATCGCCGAGGCGCTGCGCGAGCGCGAATCGGCCTGAGCCTCAATCGGCGTAGCGATGCGGGGCCAAGCCGGCGGGCAGGCCGCGGACCTCGAACAGGCCGCCGTCCTGCGGCTGGTGGCCGGCCAGATGGGTGCTCTTCGAGATCGAGGTGACGAAGCAGGTGTCGAGCGCCGGGCCGCCGAAGCACAGGCTGGTCGGATGCGTGGCCGGCAGATCCACCAGCCGCTCCAGGCGGCCGTCCGGTGCGAATCGGGCCATCTTCCCGACCCGCGTCAGCACGGTCCAGAGGAAGCCCTCGGCATCCACGGTGGCGCCGTCCGGCCCGGAGCCGAAGGGCTCGGTGTGCACGAAGGGGCGCTGGTTGCGCAGCGGCCCTTCGCACGCGTAGTCATAGGCCCAGATGGTGCGCAGCGCGCTGTCCGCCACATACAGCGTGCCGCCGTCCGGGCTGAAGCAGGGGCCGTTGGTGAGCGCGAAGCGCTCCGCGATGCGCTCCACCGAGCGGTCCGGCCGCAGCCGGTACAGGGCGCCGACCACCGGCTCGTCCGGCTGGCGATGGGTCTGCAAGGTGCCGGCGACGAAGTTGCCCCAGGGGTCGCACTTGCCGTCGTTCAGGCGCACCTCGGGATGACGGATGTCGATCTGCGCCAGCGTCTCGAGCCGGCCGCTGGCGAAGTCGTAGCGCACGAAGCTGTGCTGCAACGCGGCGACCACCGCGCCGCTCTCGCAGGGCGCGATCGAACCGACCGGCGCCGGCAAGTTGTGCTGTTCGGCCTTTCCGCTGGCCGGCCAGAAGCGCCGCAGCGTCCCCGCCAGCGAGTCGATCCAGCAGACGGACTGCGTGCGTGCATCCCACCACGGGCTTTCGCCCAGCAGGTCCTTGCTGTCCCCGAGTCTTCGAATCTGTACTTCCGTCATGGTGCTTGCGTGTCCTGGACCGGAGTGTGGCGACGATCCCTGCGCTGGCGCCGCCGACCGGTGCAAAGCAGCTTTGCAGATCATGGCGCGCTCGCGCCGGCCACGGCTTTTAGAGTTCGGCCCATGAAAGACGGGCCCATTGCTCCCCCTCCCCTGCAAGGCATTCGTGTCGTCGAGCTCGGCAACTACATCGCCGGCCCCGGCTGCACGATGACGCTCGGCGACCTCGGCGCCGAGGTGCTGAAGATCGAGTCGCTCGAAGGCGACGTGGCGCGCCACACAGGGCATTTCGGCCATGCCATGCTGCGCGCCTACAACCGCAGCAAGAAATCGATCGCGCTCGACCTGCGCCGGCCGCGCGGCGTGGAGATCGCGCGCCGGCTGATCGCGAGCGCCGACGTGCTGGTGCAGAACCTGCGCCCCGGAGCCGCCGAGGCGCTCGGCCTGGGGGCCGAGGCACTGCGCGCCACCCAGCCGGCACTGGTCCATGTGTCGATCAGCGGCTTCCCCGCCGATGCGCCCTCGCGCGACCGGCCCGGCTACGACATCGCGGCGCAGGCGGAAAGCGGCCTGATGTCGGTCACCGGAGAGCCGCAGGGGCTGCCGCAGAAGGTCGGCGCCACCATCATCGACACGGCAACGGCGCAGGTGGCAGCCCAGGCGATCCTGGCGGCGCTGTTCCGGCGCGAGCGTTGCGGCGGCGGCGAGACCATCCGCATCTCGCTGCTCGAGGTGGCGCTGAACCTGCAGCTGCCGAACTGGAGCGACTTCATGGTGCGCGGCGTCGAGCCGACCCGCAGCGGCGACGGCCAGCCGATGAACGCGCCGGCGGCGGATATCTTCCAGACCCGCGACGGCATGGTGGTGGTGTCGGCCTATGTGCAGGCACATTGGGTGCGGCTGTGCGAGACCATCGGCTGCCCCGAGTTGGCCAGCGACCCGCGTTTTCTCAGCAACGAACTGCGGGTGGCGAACCGCCCGGCGATGAAGGCGGCGGTAAGCCAGCAGCTTGCGCGCTACGGCACCCACGAATGCGTGGACCTGCTGACCCGCCACAACATCGTGGTCGGCGTGGTGCGCAGCTATGCCGAGGCCCTGGCGGGCGCAGACTTCCGCGCCAGCAGCATGGTGATCGAGGCGGCGCGCAATGGCGAGATCCCGGGCTATCCCAGCTTCGGGCTGCCTTACGAATTGCGCGACACGCCGCGCCGCCCCACCCAGGCCGCCCCGGCCCATGGGGCCCATACCGAAGAACTGCTGCGGCAGGCCGGCTTCAGCACCGGCGAGATCGCGGCATTGAAGGACAGCGGCGTGGTCAGAACCGCCGCGCAGACAGACACTCAGAGAGCAAAGGAGACACCGTGAGTTTCAGAAAAATCCTGTCCGGCCTGTTGTTGGGTCTGGTCGTGGCAATGGGCTCGGCCCAGGCCGAGCAGCCGACCCGGATCGTCGTTCCCTTCGCCGCCGGCGGCGGCACCGACCAGTACGTGCGCCTGCTCGCCTCCGAGCTGACGAAGCGCGGCATGTCGGTGATCGTGGAGAACAAGCCCGGCGCCAGCGGCATCGTGGCCGCCACCTACGTCGCCCGCGCGCGCCCGGACGGGCTGACGGTGCTGGTGTCCTCGCTGGGCATCCTGGCCAACAACACCATCCTCTACGACAAGCTGCCCTACGACCCGAAGAAGGACTTCGCGCCGGTCTCGCAGATCGCCTACCAGCCGGCGATCATCATCGGCCGCGCCGACCTGCCCTACCACGACATCCGCGGCATGGTCGCCTATGCCAAGGCCCATCCCGGCAAGATCAACCGGGGTTCGCCGGGCGCCGCCATCCTCACCAACCTGGCGCCGCTCGGCTTCGAGAAATCGGCCGGGTTCAGCACCACCCACGTGCCCTTCAACGGTGATACGCCCGCCATCCAGGCCCTCTTGAGCGGCGACATCGATATCGACGGGACCTCGCTCACCGGCTCGCTGTCGCTGATCCGCAGCGGCAAGCTGCGCGTGCTGGGGGTGATGGACAACCAGCGCATGCCGCAGGTGCCCGACGCGCCCACCTTCAAGGAGCAGGGCTACGACGTGCAGGCCCTGCTCTGGTATTCGCTCTCGGTCCCGGCGGGGACACCCAAGGAGGCCATCGACCGGCTCAACAAGGCGGTCAACCAGGTCATCTCCGATCCGGACTTCGTGGCCCGGGCCCGCGCCGTGGGCATGGAGCCGCGCGGTGGAACGCCGGAAGAACTCGACAAGTTCGTCCAGCTCGAATTCGATCGCTGGGTGCCGCTGCTGCAGAGCCTCAACCTGCCGAAGCAGGCGGAGTGAGGCGGGTCAGAACACGACCTTGGTGCCGATCATGATGTTCTTCAGCCAGATCGTCTTCGCGGTGGTGGTCTGCGAATCGCCCAGCACGATCTCCACACCGGGCGTCGGCGTGACGCCGCCGGCCGGCGTCGCGCTCGGATTCGCATAGTTCCAGATGCAGGCCTTCGGATAGGCCGCCATCAGGTTGGCCAGCGACATCGGCCCGCCGCCGCCGTTGATGGCCTGGTTCAGCACGATGGTGGTCCCGTC
>DASXKG010000085.1:0-2968 GCA_036496965.1 Variovorax sp. | reverse complement strand
CAGGATGCCCAGATCGGCGCGGCGGCCCGCATGGTGCACGAAGGCTGCGCCAAGGTGTTGCGCGAGCACTTCAGCCTGGTGCCGGTGCGCGACGAGCCCGAAGGCAGTCGCGTCACCCTTCAGCCAGGGTTCGACGCCGCTGCGGTCCGCGTCACCGGCAACGTGGTCGGTCAACCGCCTTTTGCCGGTAGCTTGAGGCACCGCGGCTGGCGCGTCACCGAGGTGCGCCTGCCGAAGCTGGCCGAGCAGCATGACGCGCACGTCGTCGCTGCGGCGGAGGTCGAGCTGTGAGCGGGCCGCGCTTTGCGATCGGCATCGATCTCGGCACCACGCACTCTGCATTGGCCTACGTCGACATCGCCGGCAGTGACGGCGAGGCCACCGTTCACGGCACGCTGCCGATACCGCAGCTCACCGCGCCTGGCGCGGTCGAATCGATGCCGCTGCTGCCGTCCTTCCTGTACCTGCCGCATGCCGACGAAATGGCGGCCGGCGACCTGGTGCTGCCCTGGCCGACCCATGGCCGGCATGCCGTTGGCGAGTTGGCGCGCAGCCGCGGCGCGACGACGCCGATCCGGCTGGTGTCGAGCGCCAAGAGCTGGCTTTGCCACCCCGGCGTCGACCGGCGCGCCGCGATCCTGCCGCACGATGCGCCGCCCGAGGTGGTGCGGGTGTCGCCGCTCGATGCCTCGACGCGCTACCTGGAACATGTGCGCAACGCCTGGGACCACGCGCACCCCGAGGCGCCGTTCGCGCAGCAGGAGGTGACGGTGACGATCCCGGCGTCCTTCGACCCCGCCGCGCGAGAACTCACGGTCGAAGCCGCCAAGGCCGCCGGCTGCAGTTCGCTGACGCTGCTCGAAGAGCCGCAGTCCGCGCTGTACAGCTGGATCGAGGCCAGCGGCGGTGGCTGGCGCAAACAGGTGCGCCCGGGCGACGTGATCCTGGTGATCGACGTCGGCGGCGGCACCAGCGACTTCTCGCTGATCGCCGTGCTCGAACGCGACGGCCAGCTCGAGCTGCACCGTGTCGCGGTCGGCCAGCACATCCTGCTCGGCGGCGACAACATGGACCTGGCGCTGGCGCACGGCGTCGCCCGCAAGCTGGCCGATGGCGGCACCATGCTCGATGCGTGGCAGCTGCGCGCGCTGACCTACGCCTGCCGCAGCGCGAAGGAAAGGCTGCTCGGCGCTGCCGGTGCATCGACCGACACCGGCGCACAACCCATCGTCGTGCCCAGCCGCGGCAGCAAGTTGATCGGCGGCTCGATCCGTACTGAGCTGACGGCCGACGAAGTGGGCGCAGCGATCGTCGACGGTTTCTTCCCGCAGGTGGAGGCGTCGGCACGCCCGGTGAGTCGTGTGCGCGCCGGCTTGGCTCAGCTCGGTCTTCCGTATGCGCAGGATGCGGCCGTCACGCGCCACCTGGCGGCGTTTCTGGGCCGGCAGCTTGGCGCGGTGGCCGAACTGGAGGGCTTCGGCGAGCGCATCGGCCAAGGCGCGGAAGGCGCCAGTTTCCTGCATCCGACCGCGGTGCTGTTCAACGGCGGGGTCTTCAAATCGGCGCTATTGGCCGAGCGCACGCTGGCGACCGTCAATGGCTGGCTGGCCGCTGAAGGCGCCGCGCCGGCACGGTTGCTGGCCGGTGCCGACCTCGACCTGGCGGTGGCGCGCGGCGCCGCGTACTACGGCTATGTGCGGTGCGGCCACGGCGTGCGTATCCGCGGCGGCACCGCGTTTGCCTACTACGTGGGAGTCGAATCGTCGATGCCCGCCGTGCCCGGCGTCGAGCCGCCGGTGGAGGCGCTGTGCGTGGCGCCATTCGGCATGGAAGAGGGGACCGAAGCCGAGCTGCCTGGGCTCGAACTCGGGCTGGTGGTCGGTGAGCCTGTGGGCTTCCGCTTCTTCGCGTCATCGACGCGGCGCCAGGATGGCGTCGGTACGCTGCTCGGCGCCTGGACGCCCGACGAGTTGCAGGAGCTCGCACCGATCTCCGCCACGCTGCCGCCCGAAGGCCGCAGCCCTGGGGAGGTGGTGCCGGTGCGGCTCCATGCCCGTGTGACGGAAGCCGGCACGCTCGAACTCGAAGCGGTGCCGCGCAGCGGCGACGAGCGCTGGAAGATCGAATTCGATGTGCGCGGCGAGCGCCAGCAGGACGCGTAGCGGGCCTCGGCCGGTTGCCGGCGCCAGCGCGAGGGCGACCTGGGCGGTCGGCATCGACCTCGGTACCACGCACACCGTCGTCGCCTGTGCGCCGGCGCAAGGCCGCGTGGCGCACGATGCCATCCGCCTGTTCGACATCGAGCAGCTGGTCGCCCCCGGCGAAGTGGCGGCGCGGGTGCTGCTGCCGTCGATGCGCTACCACCCGGCGCCGGGCGAACTGGCGCCAGCTGACCTGGCGCTGCCATGGGCGCCGCCCGGCGCTGCCGATGCGGCCGTGATCGGCAGCCTGGCGCGTCGACTCGGTGCCCAGGTGCCCGGGCGGCTGGTGGCCAGCGCGAAGAGTTGGCTGTCGCATGGTGCAGTCGATCGGCTGGCGCCCATCCTGCCCTGGGGCGCGGCGGCCGATGTGCCGAAGGTCTCTCCGGTGGAGGCCAGCGCGAGCTACCTCGCGCACCTGCGCGCGGCCTGGAACCACCACCGTCCGGCGGCGCTGCTCGAACACCAGGAGCTGGTGCTGACGGTGCCGGCCTCGTTCGACGATGCGGCGCGTGCGCTGACGCTCGAGGCGGCGCGCGACGCAGGCCTGCCCCGACTACGCCTGCTCGAGGAGCCTCAGGCGGCGTTGTACGACTGGCTCTTTCGCCACCAGCATGCGCTGGCCAAGCAGTTGGCGAACACGCGGCTGGTGCTGGTGTGCGATGTCGGCGGCGGCACCACCGACCTGAGCCTGGTGCGCGTCGAATGGGACGATGCCGAGCCGCGGCTCGAGCGCATCGCGGTCGGCCCCCACCTGATGCTGGGCGGCG
>DASXKG010000084.1:0-2325 GCA_036496965.1 Variovorax sp. | reverse complement strand
CATGCGCCGCCGGCCAGCTGCTGGGCGAACAGCTCGGGCGACATGGTGGTCTTGCCATGCGGAGCCAGGAGCACGCCCTTGCGCCGAGCGAAATCCTGCATCCAGGCGATGTTGTGCGCCAGGGCGGAGCGTCGGATCACGGCCAGCGGATAGGCCAGGTCGTCGGCCAGCAGGTTCCAGTGGTTCTGCGCAATGTCATCGGCGCGGCAAGGCTGGGCCGTGAGCGGATAGCTCTTGCTGCGCTGGTCGAGGGTCTGCTGCGGTGAGGTCATGGTGTTCGGAGGTTACTCAAAGATCGTTGCGCCAGCAGGCATGCCAGTGGCCGGGCTGCACTTCGCGCAGCTGCATGTCGACCCCGGCGCAACGCGCCTCGGCCAACGGACAGCGGGTGCGGAACACGCAGCCCGAAGGCGGATTCGCCGGACTGGGCAGGTCGCCCTGCAGCAGCGGCACGACACGGCGCTGGCTCGGATCGGCAATCGGCGCCGCTGCCAGCAAGGCGCGCGTATAGGGATGGCGCGGGCTCGCGTACAAGGCCTCGGTCGGGGCGATCTCCATCACATGGCCAAGGTACAGCACGACCACGCGGTCGCACAGGTACTCGACCACGTCGAGGTCATGGGAGATGAACAGAAGCGTGAGCCCGAGCTTCTCCTTCAGCTCGCCGAGCAGATTGACGACCTGGGCCTGGATCGAGACGTCCAGCGCCGACAAGGGCTCGTCGGCGACGATGAACTGCGGCTCGACCGCCAGGGCGCGTGCGATGCCGATGCGCTGGCGCTGGCCGCCGGAGAACTCGTGCGGGAAGCGCTCGGCATGCTCGGGACGCAGGCCGACCTCCTGCAGCAGTTGCTGGATGCGCGGCTGGCGCGCCGCACCCTTGGCCAGCCCATGGGTGTCCAGGGCCTCGGCCAGCACCTCCCGGATGCGCATGCGCGGATTGAGGCTCGCATAGGGGTCCTGGAAAATGATCTGGACCTTCGAACGCAGCGGCCGGAACTGCGACTGCGTCAGCTGCGCCAGGTCCTGCGCGACGGCATCCGAAGCCGGCGCCCGATAGCGCATCTCGCCCCCGGTCGGGTCGACCAGCCGCGTGATCAGGCGGCCGATGGTGCTCTTGCCCGAGCCCGACTCGCCGACCAGCCCCAGCGTCTCGCCCTTGCGGATGTCGAAGCTCACGCCGTCCACCGCGCGCACCGGGTGGCTGCCCTTGCCGAAGTGCTTGGTCAGCGCACGGATCTCGAGCAGGTTCTCGCTTGCCAATGTTGCGCTCGTCATGCGGCCAGCTCCTCGGTGAATCCGATGCAACGCACCCTGCGCTCGCCGAGCGCGCCGGTCAGCTGCGGCATGCGCTCTTCGCAGGCCTCGCGGCGAAAGCCGCAGCGCGGCGCAAAGGCACAGCCCGGCGGCGGCGCGAACGGGCTCGACACCTGGCCGGGAATCGCCACCAGCTGCCGGCGGGCTCCGGTGGCCAAGGGCGCAGCGCGGCGCCGCGCCACGCCCGGCAGGCAAGCCAGCAGGCCGCGCGTATAGGGATGTTCCGGCCGCGCGAAGAGATCGTGCACCGGCGCCGACTCGACGATCCGCCCCGCATACATCACGGCCACGCTGTCGGCGTATTGCGCCACCACGCCGAGGTTGTGGGTGACGAACAGCATGCTCATGCCGGTCTCCTTCTGCAGCCGGCCCATCAGCGCCAGGATCTGCGCCTGGATCGTGACGTCGAGCGCGGTGGTCGGCTCGTCGGCGATCAGCAGGGTCGGCCGGCAGGCCATCGCCAGCGCGATCATGACGCGCTGGCGCATGCCGCCCGAGAGCTGGTGCGGATATTCGTTGACCCGCTGCGCCGCGGCCGGGATCTCGACCAGCTCCAGCATGCGCTGCGCATGCGCATGCGCCGCCTGGCGGTCCAGCTTCAGATGCAGGCGCACCGATTCGGCGATCTGCTCGCCGATGGTCAGCACCGGGTTCAGGCTGGTCATGGGCTCCTGGAAGATCATGCCGAGCTCGTTGCCGCGCAAGGCGCGCTTGTCGGATTCGGGCATGTCGAGCAGGTCGACACGCCGGCCATCGCGCCGCACGAACCAGGCCTGGCCCTCGACCCGAGCGTGCGAGGTCTTGGCATGCAAGCCCATCAGCGTGAGGCTGGTGACGGACTTGCCCGAGCCCGATTCACCCACCAGCGCCAGCGTCTCGCCCGGTCGGATCGCGAACGAGACGTCGCTCACGCTCTGGATGCGGCCGGCTTCTGTGGCGAACGAGGTCGACAGGCCCTGCACCTCGAGCCGCGGTGCGACGGGGGTGGTGGTGGTGCTGGCGTTCATG
>DASXKG010000083.1:0-4027 GCA_036496965.1 Variovorax sp. | reverse complement strand
CAGCGGAACCATCCGCCCGCTCGCGGTGGGCACCTGCAGCGTGCTCAGCGTCTGGATCGACAGGCGCTGCTCCTCGCTGGCCCGGGCCACCACGTTGATGAGGTAGATGTCGTCGCGCACCTGCGTCACCGGGGTGCCGGTCACGGTGGCATTCATGATGCCGGCCAGCGCGGCGCTGCTGATGCCGAGCTGGCGCGCCTCGTCCTGGTTGACCCGGATCTGGATCTGCCGCGCCGGCTCCATCCAGTCGAAGTTGACGTGCCGGGCACGCTCGTCCGAGCCCACGATGCCGGCCAGGTCGAGCGAGATCTTGCGCACCTGTTCCTTGTCCGGGCCCGAGACCCGGTACTGCAGCGGCCAGCCCACCGGCGGCCCGAGCTCGAGCGGCGAGACCCGCGCGACGATGTCGGGGAACTGCTCGGCCAGCGCCTTCTCGAGCCTCAGCTGCAGCCGGTCGCGGCCCGCCAGGTCCTTGGCCACCACCACCACCTGGGCGAAGAAGGGGTTGGCCAATTGCGCGTTCAAGGTGAGGATGAAGCGCACCGCGCCGCGGCCGACATAGGTGCTGAAGTGGTCGACGTCGGGGTCGTCTTTCAGCAATTCCTCGAAGCGCTTGGCCTGCGCTTCGGTGGCATAGATCGAGGCGTTCTGGCGCAGCGTCATGTCCACCGTCAGCTCGACGCGGTCCGAAGCCGGAAAGAACTGCTGCGGCACGAAGCGCACCAGGAACATCGACACCGCGAAGGCCGCCAGCGTGAGGCCGATGGTCAGCCACTTGGCGCGGATCGCGCCCTTCAGGAAGCTGCCGTAGGCGTTGAGGAACTTGCTCGGCTTTTGCTCGACGCCGGCCTTCGGCGGCTTCAGGATCGCCATGCCGACCAGCGGTGCAAAGATCACTGCGCCGAGCCACGAGACGATCAGCGCGATCGCCACCACGGCGAAGATCGAGAAGGTGTATTCACCGGCCGAGCTCCGTGCAAAGCCGATCGGCACGAAGCTGGAGATCGATACCAAGGTGCCGATCAGCATCGGCGAGGCCAGGGTGCGGTAGGCGAAGGTTGCCGCCTGCTCCTTGGTGTCGCCGGCGGCGAGCCGGGTGATCATGGCGTCGACGGTGGTCATGGCGTCGTCGACCAGCAGGGTCAGCGCGATGATCAGCGCCCCGAGCGAGACCCGGTGCAGGTCGATGTGCACGATGTCCATGATCGCGAACACGATCGTCAGCGTGAGCGGGATCGACAGCGCCACCACCGCGCCCGGACGCACGCCCAGGCTGACGAAACTGCACACCAGGATGATGATGATCGCCTGCCAGAGCGAGGCCATGAAGTCGTTGATGGCGTGATCGACAGTCACTGCCTGGTCCGCGACCAGGGTCGGCTCGATGCCGCGCGGCAGGTTGGCCGTGATGTCGTCCATCACGGCCTTGACATTGCGCCCGAGCGCCAGGATGTCGCCCGCGTCGCGCATGGCGATCGCCAGGCCGATGGCCGGCTTGCCGTTGACCCGGAACATGGGCTGCGGCGGATCGGTGAAGCCGCGCCGCACGGTGGCGATGTCGCCCAGGCGGATGATGCGCCCGCCCAGCACCAGGTTGACGTTCTCGATGTCGCGCTCGTTGTCGAAGGAGCCGCTCACGCGCATGAAGACGCGTTCCTGCTCGGTGTGCAGCACGCCCGCCGGACGGACCACGTTCTGCGCCTGCAGCGCCTGCACGATGGCACCGTAGTCCAGTCGCAGTCCGGCCAGGCGTTCGGTGGAGAACTCGATGAAGATCTGCTCGTCCTGCGCGCCCAGCACCTCGATCTTCGAGACGTCGGGCACCTGCAGCAGGCGCGAACGGGCGGCCTCGACCTGGTCGCGCAGTTCGCGGAACGTGAAGCCGTCGGCGGTGAAGGCATAGATGATGCCGAAGGTGTCGCCGAAGTCGTCGTTGAAGAAGGGCCCGACCACGCCCTGCGGCAGCGTCTGGCGCATGTCGCCGATATTGCGGCGGACCTGATACCAGATGTCGGGCACTGCGGCGGGCGGCGTCGACTGCTTCAGGTCGACGAAGATGGTGGTCTGTCCGGCCGTGGTGTAGCTGCGCACCCGGTCGAGGTGGTTGGTTTCCTGGAGCGTGCGTTCGAGCCGCTCGGTGACCTGGGACAGCATCTCGTCGCTGGTCGCGCCGGGCCAGCCCGCCGCCACGACCATGGTGCGGAAGGTGAATGCCGGGTCTTCGCCGCGCCCCAGGCGCAGGAACGAGAAGGTGCCGGCCAGCACTGCGATGATCATCAGGAAAATGACCAGCGAGCGCTTGGACAGCGCCCATTCCGACAGATTCGGGCCGATCACTTCGCAGCCTCGAGCCAGCGGACTTTCTGCCCCGGCCGCAGCGCCTGCACGCCGGCCGTGACGATCACGTCGCCTGGGGCGAGCCCCTGCGAGACCTGCACACGTTCCGCGTCGTAGGCGCGCAACTCAACGTTGCGCACCGAGACGGTTCCGGCCTTGGTGTCGACCAGCCAGACTGCCGCCTGACCACCCGGCCGGATCAACGCACTGGCCGGAATATCGATGGCCGGCACGGTATCGAGTTTCATGCGCCCGGTCACGGTGCTGCCCAGGCGCATCGCCGGCGGCGGATTGATCAGCCGCACGCGCACGGCGAAGGTGCCGGTGACCGGATCGGCGCGTGGGGAGACCTCGCGCACCTTGCCGACCGCCGTGACCTTGGGATCGCCGCCCAGCGCGACGACGATGTCGGGATTCGTCGGGGCCGCGTCCTTGACGGCCGCGGGCACGTCGAAGACCGCATCGACCGCGCCTTCGCGCGCAACCTGCACGACCATGCGGCCGGCCGCCACCACTTCGCCCGGCTCCGGGCCGCGCGCCGTCACCACGCCGGCCACGTCGGCAATCAACTGGGTGTAGCTCAGGCGGTTCTGCGCGATGTTGACCAGCGACTGGGCCGAGTCGACCTGCGACTGGGTCACCTTGAGCATCGCCTGGGCCTGTTCGAACGAAGCCCGCGAGACCGCGTTCTCGGCCAGCAGGTCGCGCATCCGGGTGAAGCTGGTGCGGGCCTCCAGCCCCTGGGCCTGGGCCGCGGCGAGTTGGGCACGGGCGGACTGCAGGCTGCTCTCCTCGTTCATCTGGTCGAGCCGCGCCAGCACCTGCCCGGGGCGGACCCGGTCGCCGACATCGACATTGCGCTCGATCAGGCGGCCATCGATCCGGAAGGATTCGTTGACCTCGGTCTGCGCCTGCAGCCTGCCGGTCAGGGAGACCGAATCGCCGACCGTGCGCGTCTGGATGGTCATCACCCGAACCGGGCGCACTTCCGCCACCGGCGCCTCCTCCGCGCGGCGGCAGGCGGACAGCAAGACCAGCGTCGAAAGCGCAAGGAGGAGCAGCGTTCTGGGCAGGAAACCAACTCGTCGATCGCCGTTTGTCGCAGACACAGGGTGTCGTCCTATCTTGAAAAGATTCATTTGCCGATCACGCCGCAGCGTGTCGGTGCAGGTGCTGCGATCGCAAGCAAAGACGACCACCGGCAAAGCGGATCCGACGAGCATCGACGTGGCCCGAAAGTTTGTCAAGCAATCCAAAACAGGCCTTGACAGGAGCCTCCGGAAGGGTTTGCGGATGGTGTGCTGATCCATTCCGCGCATGGCCACGTACAGCCAACAGTGCCAAGCTGAAAGGCTTGCCGATCCGCTGGACCATGCAAGGAGGAAGGCCCCCATGACGCCCTACACCGCCGGTGCCATTCGCTGGGTCGAAGCAGGATGGGTGCCCGACGGCGTCGTGCGCCTGGGCATACGACGCTTGCTGGGCGAGCGCCTGGCCGAAGTCGGCGCGGGCAATTCCGTCCGGACGCAGAAACTGCGGCGCGAGTTCATTGCTTCGATGCGCGGCGCCGAGTTGGCGCCGCTGCCCGAAAAAGCCAACCAGCAGCACTACGAGCTGCCGTCCGCTTTCTTCGGCGAGGTGCTCGGCACGCACCGCAAATACAGCAGCTGCTATTGGCCCGAGGGCGTTC
>DASXKG010000082.1:0-3056 GCA_036496965.1 Variovorax sp. | reverse complement strand
GGTGGATGGCGGCGTGACCTTGATCGGCGGCGATCCCGGCATCGGCAAGTCGACCCTGCTGCTGCAGGCGGTGGATGCGCTGCAGCGCGCCGGCCGCAATGCGATCTATGTCACCGGCGAGGAGAGCGGGGCGCAGGTGGCGTTGCGCTCGCGCCGGCTCGGGCTGGACCAATCGCAGGTGCAGGTGCTGCCCGAGATCCAGCTGGAAAAGATCCTGGCCACGCTCGACGCCGGCCGCCCCGCCATCGCCGTGATCGATTCGATCCAGACCGTCTACTCCGATCAGCTCACCTCGGCGCCGGGCTCCGTGGCCCAGGTGCGCGAATGCGCGGCGCACCTGACGCGCTTCGCCAAGGCCAGCGGCACCGCCATCGTGCTGGTCGGCCACGTGACCAAGGAAGGCGCCCTGGCCGGCCCGCGCGTGCTGGAGCACATGGTCGACACGGTGCTGTACTTCGAGGGCGACACGCACAGCAGCTTCCGCCTGGTGCGCGCCATCAAGAACCGGTTCGGCGCCGTCAACGAGATCGGCGTCTTCGCCATGACCGAGCGCGGGCTGAAGGGCGTGGCCAACCCGAGCGCCATCTTCCTCAGCCAGCATGCCGAGCCCGTGCCCGGCAGCGTGGTGCTGGTCACGCTGGAGGGCACGCGCCCGATGCTGGTCGAGATCCAGGCGCTGGTCGACGACGGCGGCCCCAGCCCGCGGCGCCTTTCCGTTGGGCTGGACCGCGACCGCCTGGCGATGCTGCTGGCTGTGCTGCACCGCCATGCGGGTGTGGCCTGCATGGACCAGGACGTGTTCGTCAACGCCGTGGGCGGCGTGCGCATCAGCGAGCCGGCGGCCGACCTGGCGGTGATGCTGGCCATCACGTCCAGCCTGCGCGGCAAGCCGCTGCCCAAGGGCTTCATCGCGTTCGGCGAGGTGGGGCTGGCGGGCGAGGTGAGGCCCGCGCCCCGGGGCCAGGAGCGGCTGCGCGAGGCGGCCAAGCTGGGGTTCAGCGTGGCGATCGTGCCGAAGGCGAATGCGCCCAGGAGGGGCGCGAAGGAGATCGAGGGGCTGACGATCCATGCGGTGGAGCGGATCGAGGAGGCCTTGGATATCGTGCGGCAGATGCAGTAGCCAAAGGCGCCAGCACGCGGAAAATCCCGCCAGGTTGTCACGATTAATTGAAGTTTTCGTGATCCGTCGGCCATCGGGTCCGTACAACAATTCGACCCATGCGAAGCTTTGCATCTTCGCCAGTCAACGCCCTTCTTTTCAAAGGATTTGCCATGACCATCCAGGGAAGACGCTTCGCTTTGGTTGCCGGGACCTCCACGCTGGGCCTGGCGATCGCCAATGCATTGGGTTGGATTCCCCGCTCCGCCGGGGCGGCGGAGGGCGCCACCTTCGAGGTGACCCACACCGACGAGGAGTGGCGCAAGCTGCTCACGCCCAACCAGTACGCAGTGCTGCGCAAGGAAGGCACCGAGCGTCCCTTTTCCAGCCCGTTGAACGACGAGCACCGTGTGGGCACCTTCGCGTGCGCGGGCTGCGACCTCGACGCCTTCTCCTCGAAGACCAAGTTCGACAGCCACACCGGCTGGCCGAGCTTCTGGCAGCCCTTGCCGAACGCTGTCGCGCAGACCGACGACAAGTCCTTCGGCATGACGCGCACCGAGGTGCATTGCCGACGTTGCGGCGGCCACCTCGGGCATGTGTTCGACGACGGACCGAAGCCGACCGGCCTGCGCTATTGCATGAACGGGCTGGCGCTCAAGTTCACGCCCGCCGCGGCCTGACCGAAGGAAGGCGCCCAGCCCATGGTTCTACTTCTGGTCGCGTACCTGGGCGGCGTACTGACCATCCTCAGTCCATGCATCCTCCCGGTCCTGCCCTTTGTCTTCGCGCGGGGTGACCAGCCCTTCCTGAAGAGCGGTCTGCCGCTGCTGCTGGGGATGGCGCTGACCTTTGCCGCCGTGGCCTCGCTGGCCGCGATCGGTGGCGGCTGGGCCGTGCAGGCCAACCAGTACGGCCGCTGGGTGGCGATCGTGCTGATGGCGATCTTCGGCCTCATGCTGCTCTTTCCACGGCTGTCCGAGCACCTGACCGGCCCGCTGGTCGCCTGGGGCTCCCGCTTGTCCGATTCCGCATCGCGCGGGGCATCGCAAGCCGGTTCGCCGTCGATCGTTCCCTCGCTGCTTCTCGGCGTCGCCACGGGCCTTCTCTGGGCGCCATGCGCCGGCCCGATCCTGGGCCTGGTGCTGACCGGCGCGGCGCTCAATGGCGCCAGCGCGCAGACCTCGTTGCTGCTGCTCGCGTATGCGGCTGGCGCGGCGACCTCGCTGGCGGCCGCGCTGCTCATCGGCGGGCGCGTCTTCCAGGCGATGAAGCGCTCGCTCGGCGCAGGTGAATGGATTCGCCGCGGGCTGGGGGTGGCCTTGCTCTGCGGCGTGGCCGCGATCGCGCTCGGACTGGACACCGGCGTGCTGTCGCAGGTGTCGCTGGTGAGCACCGCCAGGCTGGAACAGGCGCTCGTCGACAAGGTGCAGCCCGGTCCTGCTGTCAAGCCCGCAGCCGGTGACGACTTGCCCGTGGAAGGCAAGCTGCAGTCGCTGTCGGGCGCGGTGCTGAAGACAAGCCGGTTCGGTTCCGGATCCTGATCGACCACTCTTGGCGACCGGGGCTCAGCGACGCGCCTGGATCATCTTCCACCCGTTCCCCGACGGGTCGCGAAAGCCGGCGTCCACCGTGCCGTAGCGATCCACCGGCTCCTGCGTGAACTCCACGCCCTGGGCACGCAGACGGTCGTAGGCGGCACGGCAGTCGTCCACCGTCAGCACCAGAGGCGGCATGGCGCCCTTGGCCACGACCGCGCGCACGGCCTGCGCCGTCGCCTCGTCGAGCACCGGCGGGCCGGGTGTGAACAGGCCGAGCTGGAACGAAGGCTGGTCCGGGTGCTGCACCGTGAGCCAGCGATAGGCGCCGTTGCCCACGTCCGTGTGGACGCGAAACCCGAGCTTCTCGCAATAGAAGGCCAGCGCCTCGTCCTGATCGCGCACGTACACACCGGCCA
>DASXKG010000081.1:0-1553 GCA_036496965.1 Variovorax sp. | reverse complement strand
GTGCAGGGCGTGCTGATCGTCAGCGCCTTCAACGTGCGCCGTGTCCGCCGCGAAGCCCTGGCACCGGCCTCCGCCGCTTCGGCCTGAAGGCGGCCTCGGCGGTCACGCCCGCCACGCCCATTCAGGCGGCCGTCAGCGCGTCGACCCGCTGCAGGCCCTCCATGGTCTTGACGCAGGCCTCGGCCACTTCGGTGCCCTTCACCGCGAAATGGCGGTGGAAGTACTTGCGATGCTCGATATGCTCGTGGAAGTGATGCGGGGTGAGCACGGCCGACAGCACCGGCACGTTGGTCTCGAGCTGAACGGTCATGAGCGAATTCACCACCGTGCCGGCGACGAAGTCGTGGCGGTAGATGCCGCCGTCCACCACCAGCGCGCAGCCGACGATCGCGGCGTAGCGGCCCGAGAGGGCCAGGCGCTTGGCATGCAGCGGAATCTCGAAGGCGCCGGGCACGTCGAAGATGTCGATGCTGTCGAGTGGAACGCCCAGGCGCTCCATCTCGGCGAGGAAGGCGTCGCGCGCCTGGTGGACGATGTCCGAATGCCACTGGGCCTGGACAAAGGCGATGCGCCGGCCGTGCGGCGGCTGGCTGGTGGCGGCGAGGGGAAGGTCGTTGATCTGACTCATGGTTTGCCCTTTGCAAGGATTGGCCTGAATCAGGGCGCACGAAACCGCTGCCGAGGCTTCGCGCGCGAAGGCGCATGCCGAGGCAAAGGTGTCGCGCTCTCTTTCATCCGGACTGTGACCGTCGGCCCCGGGATCTCACCAGGTCTGCTGACCCCGAGCCTCGTGGAGAAGCTCGGGCGCTCGCGGGCTTGTGCGCACTCGAAGTCGCCATCACCGCCGGTGGGGAATCTCACCCCGCCCTGAGAACGCTTGCCCCGGCCGAAACCGGAACAGTGCGCATTCTATGCAAGACCGGCGCGCCGCGCTGTCGCCGACGAGGCAAGACCGCGCGCGGGCTCCGGGGTTCGCCGCGGCGCCTCAGCGCGCGGCCATGAAGGCGGTCATGCGCTGCATCTCGTCGTCGAGCGCGGCGCGAAATGCGGAGCCAGCCGGTGCCGGGGCGGCGGCATAGCCGAAGCTCGGCTGCAGCCGGCCGTCATGCAGCGCGACGTTGGCCCAGCCGATCACGCGGTCGTGCCACAGCACGGGCAGTGCGTAGTAGCCGAACTTTCGCTGCGGCGCCGGCATGTAGGCCTCGAAGCGGTAGGTCCAGCCCCACAGCAGTTCGAAGCGGCGCCGATCCCACACCACCGGGTCGAAGGGCGCCAGCAGGCGCAAGGCGTCGCCGGGCGCGTGCCGGTGTGAGCGCGGGTTCTCGTCGGCCGGCCAGTACCAGGTCGTGCCGTCGATGCGGCAGCTGGCCAGTGCGTCGCGGGTCAGACACAAGGCTGCCTGCGTCTGTTCCGACAGGTGCGGCGCGCCATAGTTGACCAGGAGCCGCACCAGGTAGGTCAGGCTGGCGGCCGGCAGGGGCGCGTACTTGCGCACCACCAGCTCGACCAGTGCGGCCGCGCGGCGCGCGCAGGCGCCCGGGCTGTCGTCGACG
>DASXKG010000080.1:0-1812 GCA_036496965.1 Variovorax sp. | reverse complement strand
CCATGCTGAATTCGGCCACGTCGCGCTTGAGCTGCGCATAGACCTCGTCCGCCCGGGTGCGGAACACGGGATGCGAGGCCACGGGCTCGGAGGGCCTGGGTGGGGACTGAACGGGCGGCACGATCGCCATGTTAGGTCCTGTTCGCCCTAGCGGGTGCGCAGCGCAGCCAGCAAGGCGGCGCTGGGCGCGGTCCAGCCGACGATCGCACCCTGGGCGCGGATCATCTCGACCGCCGCCGCCTTGAAGGCGGGGAAATAGCTCTCGGTGCAGTCTTCCAGCAGCAGGCAGTCGTAGCCGCGGTCGTTGGCCTCGCGCATGCTGGTCTGCACGCACACCTCGGTGGTCACGCCGCCGAACAGCAGGTGGGTGATGCCGCGCTGCCGGAGCGTCTCGTGCAGTCCGGTGGCATAGAAGGCGCCCTTGCCGGGCTTGTCGATCACCAGTTCGCCGTCGACCGGCGCCAGCGCATCGATGATCTGGTTGCCCGGTTCGCCGGCCACCAGGATGCGGCCCATCGGGCCGGCATCGCCGATGCGCAGCGTCGGGTTGCCGCGCAGGCGCTTGGCGGGCGGGCAGTCGGAAAGATCGGCCTTGTGGGCTTCGCGCGTGTGCACCACCAGGCCGCCCGCCGCGCGCCAGGCTTGCAGGGCCTTCTGCGTTGCCGGAACGATCGCCTCCAGCAGCGCGACGTTGTTGCCGAGCGTCTCGCCGAAGCCGCCGGGCTCGATGAAGTCGCGCTGCATGTCGATCAGCACGAGCGCGGTGCGGGCAAGGTCGAAATCGTAGGCAAAGGGCTGGGCTGCGACTTGCATGGCATGTTCCTGGGGGAGAAAGACGATCGAAGAAGCTGCCAAATCTCAGGCCGCCGCCGGCGCGTGATGATCCCCGCCGCCCATGTGGGCGCCGAGCACATGCCGCTCGGCGCTGGCCGCGTCGGTCTCGAACACGATGCGTCCTTCGCTCATGACGACGATGCGGTCGGCCATCTCGAGCAGTTCGTCCAGGTCTTCGCTGATGAGCAGCACCGCGCCGCCGCGCGCGCGCACGCCGACGATGCGGCTGTGGATCTCGGCCACGGCGGCGAAGTCCAGGCCGAACACCGGGTTGGCCGCGATCAGCACATTGATGTCGCCGGCCAGTTCGCGGGCCAGCACCACGCGCTGCACATTGCCGCCCGAGAGGCTGCGGATCGGTGCCCCTTCGCCCTGGGTCTTGACGCCGTATTCGGCGATCCATTCGCGCGCCCGGCTGCGCCAGAGCGGGAAATTCAGCAGGTCGGCGCCCAGCGCCGGCCAGGCCAGCGGCGGCTGGTCGAAATCGCGCAGCGCCATGTTCTCCGCCACGCTGAGGTCGCCCACGCAGGCGTTGCGCAGCGGTTCCTCGGGCAGGCTGCGCACCTTCAGGCGCCGGTTCTCCTCGCGCTGCGCGCCGTAGGGCTCGCCCATCACCGTCACGCGGCCGGCCAGGCGCGGGCGCTGGCCGACCAGGGCTTCCACCAGTTCGCGCTGGCCGTTGCCTGAGACGCCCGCCACGCCGAGGATCTCGCCCGAGCGCACGGCCAGGCTGAGGTCGTGCACCGCCAGCGTGCCGCGGTCGCCAAGCGACTGCAAGCCTTCGACCTTCAGCGCGATGGGCGCGTCCGCTGCCGTGGCCTGCATGGCATGGATGGCGCGTCCGGTCGGTCCGGCGACCTCGCCTTCCTCCGGCGGCGGGGCGTCGCCCTCGCCCATCATGGCGGCGGCCAGGCGCTTGGGATGGGTGTCGGACACCTTGCAATGATGCACCGCTTTGCCGCGCCGCAGCACAGTCAC
>DASXKG010000079.1:0-4089 GCA_036496965.1 Variovorax sp. | reverse complement strand
GCTGGGAAATGTACACCAAGGCCAAGGAGGAGATGCTGGAGCGAACCCACATCCCGGAGGCGCCGTGGTGGGTGGTGCATGCCGACGACAAGAAGAAGGCGCGGCTGAACTGCATCAGCCACCTGCTGGGCCAACTGCCCTACGCCGAGGTCGAACACGCGCCGATCGCGCTGCCGGAGCGCGTGCGCAACGCCGACTACCTGCGCCAGCCGGTACCGGCCAGCATGTACGTGCCGGAAGTCTACTGACCAGCGACCGAATTTGCGTCCGACGGCCGGCGGCGGGAGCGGCGGGTCGGGTGATCGTCCGATGGTTGGCACCGGGCGAAACTGCTACCGTGTGCCTTGCCACCCCTCGATCCCGATGTCCCGTCGCACGCTTTCCCCGTTGACCCGCGCGTATCAACGCAATCTGAAAGCGCTCGCCAAGGCCACGCTCTCCACCGGCAAGCGCGTGGTCGGACGCGTGCGGCGTGCGGCCACCCAGCGGCTCAAGCCGCCACCGGGACGCGGCGACTGGATCGCCGGCGTGGCCCTGGGTCCGGCCGGCGCGCGCGGCTGGCACCTCTATCGGCCGCCGCAGCTGGACCTGCAACCGGCGCAGCGGCTGCCCCTCATGGTGATGCTGCACGGCTGCGGCCAGACCGGCCGCGACTTCGCCGCCAGCACCCGCATGAACCGGCTGGCCGATCGCGATCGCTTCCTGGTGCTCTATCCCGAGCAGGACCGTCTGGCGAACGCGCAGGGTTGCTGGAACTGGTATGAGCGCCGTTCCGGCAAGGCGGACGCCGAGGCCGCGACGCTGCTGGCCGCGATCGACCAGGTGCTGCTGCTCTATCCGGCCGACCGCGAGCGGGTGGCGCTGGCCGGCCTTTCGGCGGGCGCAAGCATGGCCGCGCTCCTGGCCACGCGTTATCCCGCGCACTTCAAGGCGGTTGCCATGCATTCCGGGGTGGCGCCCGGTGCGGCGAAATCGCCCGCCACCGCGCTCGGCGCCATGCGCGGCCGGCATGTGCCGCCGATGCCTGCCACCGCGGTGGGCAAGGCCATGGGCGCTGCCGCGATGTTCGCCAAGCTGCCGCCGCTCATGGTGCTGCATGGCGACGCCGACCGTGTGGTGGCCGCCAGCAATGCCGCCAGCAGCGCGGCCGTCTGGGCCCTGGCCACTGGCGCCAAGTCGGGCACCACGCGGCTTCAGCAGCGCGGCAAGCGCCATCCGATGCGCGTGACCGAATACCGGCGTGGGGGGCGGACCTGCGTCAAGCTGTGCGAGATCGCCGGGCTCGGCCACGCCTGGAGCGGCGGCGCGGCCAGCATGCTGTTCTCGGACGCGGACGGCCCCGACGCTTCGAAGCTGGTCTGGGCCTTCGCGGTGCGCCAGTTCCGCCTGGCAGGATCCGAACCCTGACCCCATGGCCAGCATTCCCTACGACGCCAGCCGCGCTGCGCTCTACACCCCGGAGCGCCATGAGACGCTGTTTGCGCCCGACCAGACGCACACGCCCACGCAGTGGGCCGTCGAGGCGGCGCGGCTGACCTACTACCGCGCCGAAGAATCGGCCGCCGAAAGCGCCCGGCTGGATGCCGCCTTGGCGCTTGCGGGATTCGGCGCGCCGACGCTGTTCCGCGATGGCGCCACCTTGGCCTTCGGCAGCCTGCACGCGGGCGATGGCAGCGCACTGGTGGCCTTCCGCGGCACGCAGCCCGACGAGATCCGACACCTGGTGACCAACCTCCAGGCGCAGCAGACCGAATGGACCGAGAGCGGTGGCCGCGTGCACGCCGGCTTCAGCAAGGCGGTGCGCTCAGTGCTGCCGCAGATCACCGAATGGCTGGCCGGCGAGGCGCGACAGCACAGCCGCCTGATCCTGGCTGGCCACAGCCTGGGTGCCGCGTTGGCGACCCTGGCGGCCACGGTGCTCGACCCTGCGCTGCTCGTCACCCTCGGTTCCCCGCGCGTGGGCGATGCGGAGTTCGTGGCCGCGCTGGCGGACTGCCACGTGATCCGGCTGGTCGACGGCTGCGACATCGTGACGCAACTGCCGCCGGCACTGTCCTTCTACGCGCATGCCGGCGCGGTGACCTACATCACTTGCGTCGACGCGGCTTGCATCGACGACCCGTCGCCCTCGCTGATGGAGGCCGACCGCAGCAAGGGCCGCGCGCTCTATGCGGCGGAGCATGCATGGAAGCCCGGCAGCGTGCTGCTGCGCGATCTGGCGGACCACGCGCCCATCAACTACGCCAGAGCATATTTCGTCTCGCCCCCCGGCTTCGCTCACTTCGTGTAGCGGTCTCCCCCCTGCCGGGGGCAACACCAGGGGCCCGGCGAAGCCGGTTCCCCGGTGTTTCACGAAGGGGCCTGCCTTCGGCGGCCTTGGGCTTTCGTACGCCAGGCGGCGTATTCCCGGTGCACGGGCCATTCCGCAGACTCCTTCCATCGTTCAAACCACAGGAGAAGGCAGTCACCATGCAACGTCGTTCCACTCTCAAGGCGCTCACCGTCGCCATGGCTCTCGCGAGCCTGTCCACCGTTCCGGCCTTCGCTGCGGACGACACCATCAAGATCGGCGTGCTGCATTCGCTGTCCGGCACGATGGCGATCTCGGAGACCGCACTGAAGGACATGGTCCTCATGGCCGTCGACGACATCAACGCCCATGGCGGGGTGCTCGGCAAGAAGCTCGAACCGGTGGTGGTCGACCCGGCTTCGAACTGGCCTTTGTTCGCGGAAAAGACCAAGCAGCTGCTGGGCCAGGACAAGGTCGCCGTGATCTTCGGCTGCTGGACCTCGGTCTCGCGCAAGTCGGTGCTGCCGGTGCTGGAAGAAATGAACGGCCTCCTGTTCTACCCCGTCCAGTACGAGGGTGAAGAGCTCAGCAAGAACGTGTTCTACACCGGTGCGGCGCCCAACCAGCAGGCCATTCCGGCGGTCGAGTACCTGATGAGCAAGGAAGGCGGCGGCGCCAAGCGCTGGGTGCTGCTGGGCACCGACTACGTCTATCCGCGCACCACCAACAAGATCCTGCGCGCCTTCCTGAAGAGCAAGGGCGTGGCCGACAAGGACATCAGCGAGGTCTACACGCCCTTCGGCCACAGCGACTACCAGACCATCGTGGCCGACATCAAGAAGTTCTCCGAAGGCGGCAAGACGGCGGTGGTCTCGACCATCAACGGCGACTCCAACGTGCCGTTCTACAAGGAACTCGGCAACGCCGGCCTCAAGGCCAAGGACGTGCCGGTGGTGGCCTTCTCGGTCGGCGAGGAAGAACTGCGCGGCGTGGACACCAAGCCGCTGGTCGGCAACCTGGCCGCCTGGAACTACTTCATGACCCTGAAGAACCCGACCAATGCCGCCTGGATCAAGCAGTGGAGCGAGTACGCCAAGGCGCACAAGATCCCCGGCCAGATGGACAAGCCGCTGACCAACGACCCGATGGAAGCCACCTGGATCGGCATCCACATGTGGAAGCAGGCGGTCGAGAAGGCCAAGAGCACCGACACCGACAAGGTGATCGCGGCGATGGCCGGCCAGACCTTCAATGCACCGTCAGGCATCGTCTCGATGATGGACCAGACCAACCACCACCTGCACAAGAGCGTGTTCATCGGCGAAATCCGCGCCGATGGCCAGTTCAACGTGGTGTGGAAGACTCCGGGCCCGGTGCGCGCCCAGCCGTGGAGCCCGTTCATCGAAGGCAACGACAAGAAGCCCGACCATCCGGCCGGCAAGTCGATGTAGCTGGCCGTGCCCTCTCCCCCGCGGGAGAGGGCGTGTCGAGGGCGGCGGCGGTGGAAAGGGCCGCCGCTCCCGTTTTCGGCATGGCTCGGACTCGCGCAGAGCGAGCAAGGCATGACTTTTGCGTTCACCTGGTCCACGATGCTCCGACGAATACTCCACCGCCTCCTTGCCGCTTCGTTGCTGTTGGCGGCGCTGCACGCGCATGCGCTGACCGCCGACGAGGCCAAGGCCATCGCCTCGGGCGAGTCCGAGGACCGCATCGCCGCCCTGAACAAGGCGGTCGAGAGCGCCGACGACAAGACCGCCGCCTACATCCAGGCGCTGTCGGACGATGCCGTCAAGTTCACC
>DASXKG010000078.1:0-5685 GCA_036496965.1 Variovorax sp. | reverse complement strand
CACGCTACAAGACCTATTTTCCCAAGCTCAAACTCATTTCACCGAAGCACAGATAACCATGGCCCAGTACGTCTACACCATGAACAAGGTCAGCAAGACCGTGCCGCCCAAGCGGCAGATCTTGAAGGACATTTCGCTTTCCTTTTTCCCGGGCGCCAAGATCGGCGTGCTGGGCCTGAACGGCTCGGGCAAGTCCTCGCTGCTGAAGATCATGGCCGGCATCGACAAGGAGATCGAGGGCGAGGCGCTGCCGATGCCCGGGCTGACGATCGGCTACCTCGAGCAGGAGCCCAAGCTCAATGCCGCCCACACGGTGCGCGAGTCGGTCGAGGAGGCCATGGGCGCGGTCTATGCGGCCAAGGCGCGGCTGGAAGAGGTCTACGTGGCCTATGGCGCCGAAGATGCCGATTTCGACGCTCTGGCGGCCGAGCAGGCCGAGCTCGAAGCCATCATCGCCACCGCCGGCACCGACTCCGAGCACCAGCTCGAGATCGCCGCCGACGCGCTGCGCCTGCCGCCCTGGGAGGCCAACATCGGCGTGCTGTCGGGCGGCGAGAAGCGCCGCGTCGCCCTGTGCCGGCTGCTGCTGTCCAAGCCCGACATGCTGCTGCTCGACGAACCGACCAACCACCTGGACGCCGAATCGGTCGAGTGGCTCGAAGTCTTCCTGCAGCGTTTTCCCGGCACCGTGGTGGCCATCACCCACGACCGCTACTTCCTCGACAACGCGGCCGAGTGGATCCTCGAACTCGACCGCGGCCGCGGCATTCCCTGGAAGGGCAACTACAGCACCTGGCTCGAGCAGAAGGGCGAACGCCTGGCGCAGGAGCAGAAGGGCGAGGAGGCCCACGCCAAGGCCCTGAAGAAGGAACTCGAATGGTCGCGCCAGAACCCGAAGGCGCGCCAGGCCAAGAGCAAGTCGCGCCTGGCGCGCTTCGAGGAGCTGAGCGACTTCGAATATCAACGCCGCAACGAGACGCAGGAAATCTTCATCCCGGTGGCCGAGCGCTTGGGCAACCAGGTGTTCGAGTTCAAGAACGTCAGCAAGTCCTTCGGCGACCGCCTGCTGATCGACAACCTCAGTTTCGAAGTCCCCGCCGGTGCGATCGTCGGCATCATCGGCCCGAACGGCGCCGGCAAGTCGACCCTGTTCAAGCTCATCGCCGGCAAGGAGAAGCCTGACAGCGGCGAGGTGGTGGTCGGCCAGACGGTGAAGATGGCCTTCGTCGACCAGCACCGCGACGCGCTGGCGAACGCGAAGACGGTCTGGGAAGACATTTCGGACGGCCTCGACATCATCAACGTCGGCAAGTTCCAGATGGCCAGCCGGGCCTATGCCGGGCGCTTCAACTTCAACGGCGCCGACCAGCAGAAGAAGGTCGGCACGCTGTCGGGCGGCGAGCGCGGCCGGCTGCACCTGGCCAAGACGCTGATCGCGGGCGGCAACGTGCTGATGCTGGACGAACCCTCGAACGACCTCGACGTCGAGACGCTGCGTGCGCTCGAGGACGCGCTGCTCGAATTCGCCGGCTCGGTGCTGGTGATCAGCCACGACCGCTGGTTCCTCGACCGGATCGCGACCCACATCCTGGCCGCCGAAGGCGACAGCCAATGGACCTTCTTCAACGGCAACTACCAGGAATATGAAGCCGACAAGAAGAAGCGTCTGGGCGAAGAGGGCGCCAAGCCCCACCGCATGCGCTTCAAGGCATTGAAATAGCCGGCGCGCCGAGGGGCGCATTGCCCAGCACGCGCCTGCGCACCGCCTCGATGTTGTTGCGCAAGGCATAGAGCTCGTCGGCGTAGGACAGCGGCACCGCGACCTTGTTGACCATGCGGTCGAGCTCGGCGAGCTCCTTCAGCAGCACCTCGGGGTCGCCCTGGTGCGTCTCGAGCTTGGCTTCGACATCGCGCAGGCGCGCGTACCAGCGGAACACCCGGCGCCGGACGCGGAACTGGTAGAGCGGCGGCACCACGCGCGACAGCGGCAGCATCAGCACCAGCAGGCCGCCGAGCACCAGCCACATGCGCTCCATCAGGTTGCTGGCCCAGAAGGGCAGGTAGCGCTGCCAGAAAGGCGGTGTGCCGTTGATCGCGCGGTCGCCTTCCGGGCTCACGGGCAGTTCGCTGGTGCGCGTGTTGGGGAAGTCGCGCGCCCGATTGAACCAGCCCGCGCCGCCGTGCAGCGTCTGGGCCGTCTGCGCGAACAGCTGGCGCAGCGCGGGATGGGTCTGCTCGCGCGCCAGCAGCGAAGTGGTCGCGGCCAGCAGCGAGACATCGTGCGAGGGCAGGTCGGCGGCGAGGTCGACCACGCCGCGCGGCAGCGTCACCGGTTCCAGGAAGGGGAAGCGGCGCGAATAGGCATCGCTCTGCGCGAAGTCCATCAGCCGGATGCCGGGTGCGCGCAGCAGCCGCTGCACCAGCGGCGACTGCGGCGCCGAGGCCAGCACGATCACGTCGAGCATTCCGGCCTGCAGCGCCTCGGTGGCGGGGGATTGTTCGAGGTTCGACAGGTCCAGGGTCTCGGGGTCCATGTGGTTCGCGCGGAACATGCGATCCATGATGTCGGGCACGCCGCTGCCGGGCTTGTCCACATTGACGCGCAAGTCCTTGAGCTGGGCCAGCGAAGTCAGGGTGGCGGTCTTGGGATCGATCGTCCGCGCCGCATCGGTGCGGTAGAAGAACCACAGCGGTTCGAAGAAGAGGCTGCCGAGCGAGCTCAGGCCGGCTTCCTCGTCCTTCACCGGGTCCGCGCTGCCGCCGCGCACGAAGGCGACGTCGGCGCCACCGCTGCGCAGCAACTGCAGGTTGTCGAGCGAGCCGTCGGTGGGCTTCTGCTCGACCTCGATGCCGTTCTGCTTGAGCGCATCGGCGTAGCGCTTGCCGAATCCGGCATAGGCGCTTCCGGCCGGGCCGGTGGCCAGCGTGACGTGCTTCGGCGGCTGCGGCTGCAGCCACCAGTAGGCGGCCACCAGCAGCGCGATGACGAGCAGGATCACGGGGCCGGCGGAGGCGATCAGATCGCGGATGGAGAGCAGGAAGAGACGGATGGATCGGGGCATGCGGTCAAAGGGTCAAACGCGACAGGAAGACGACGCGGCAGGCGGATTTTCTGTGCTTTCGCGAGCGGGCTCGTTACAAAGCGCGTGCGGTGTTGCGACGGCCTATCCCATAGGAGGGACCCGGACACGACCGCACGGGTTATGGATTCGGCGCCCGCTTGCGCTTCCAATGGAGGGGCCATGACGATCAAGCCCTACCTCTTTCGCGCCAGCGGGATCCTGCTTTCACTGCTTGCAGTGACCATATTGCTGCTCCTGGCCGGCCGCCACCTGTTCACGCTGATCTCGCCCTTCGCGCTGGTGCTGGACGCGGGTGCGGGCGTCTTGCTGCTGATCGCCGTGTTGTGGCTGCCGACCGGTCAGTCGAATTCGGCGGCCGAAGGAAAGTAGCCCTCGCCGACGCGCAGGCTGTGCGCCGCGCGCACCGCACGCAGGGTGGCCAGCGCCACCGCCTCGGCGGCCATGGTGCCAAGCACCGTCATGCCGGGCGTGTCGCCCGTGAGCGGAA
Organism: Variovorax sp.; assembly: GCA_036496965.1. Classification (GTDB taxonomy): domain Bacteria; phylum Pseudomonadota; class Gammaproteobacteria; order Burkholderiales; family Burkholderiaceae_C; genus Variovorax. The sequence goes on along the minus strand of DASXKG010000078.1, from coordinate 2,115 downwards.
TCTGCCCGGTTGCCAGCGCGAACAGCGTGTCGCCGTCGCTCATCGTGTGGACCGGATTGATGGCGCGCGCCAGGCCGTCGTGCGCCACCGACGCCAGCCGGTTGGCCTGCACCTTGGTCAGCACGGCATCGGTGGCGATCACGCCGATGGTGGTGTTGGTGCCGGCCAGCAGCGGCATGGGCAGTTCGCCGCGCAGCAGGGCGCGCCGGGTGTCGAGCAGCGCCTTGCCGTCCGCGGTGCGGGCCCCGGCCACCACTTGCGCGCTGCGCGCGTCGATGACGTCGCCCAGCGCATTGCAGGCGATGAGCGCACCCACCGTGACGCCCTGGACGGTGACCGACGCGCTGCCGATGCCGCCCTTCATGGCCCGCTCCAGGCCGAACAGCTTGCCCACCAGCGCGCCGCTGCCCGCGCCCACGTTGCCTTCGGCCGGAGCGGCGGACGATGCCGCCGCGCAGGCCGCGTAGCCGGCGGCCGCGTCGGGGCGGATCCGCGCGTCGCCCAGCGGCAGGTCGAACAGCACGGCGGCTGGCACGATCGGCAGCGTGCCGAAGCGCACGTCGAGGCCGATGCCGCGCTCCTCGAGCCAGCGCATCGCGCCTTCGGCTGCGCCCAGTCCCCAGGCGCTGCCGCCGGCGAGCATCACGGCATGCACCTGCTGAACCAGGTTGCCCGGCGCCAGCAGGTCGGTCTCCCGGGTGCCCGGCGCGGCGCCCCGGACATCCACGCCGGCGACCGCGCCTGCGCGCGCGATGACCACGGTGCAGCCGGTCGGGCGGCGGCTGTCGCTGAAATGGCCGACTTCGATGCCGGCGACATCGGTGATGGAACCGGAGGATGCGGGAGTGGAGGCTTCGGGCATGCAGTATTGTTGCTCGCACCTGCCCTGAAAGCTGCCGGTGCGGATCACCGCCTCATAATGGCGCTTTTCACGGTGGTCGAGGATGCCAAGCCTCCACGCTTTCGTCATCGGTGTCGATATCGGCACCACCAGCACCAAGGCGGTCGCGTTCACGCCCGGTGGCCGGGTGGTGGCGCATCACGCCGTCGACTACCCGCTGCTGCGTCCTACGGCCGCGGCGGCGGAGCAGGACCCCGAGCAGATCTTCGCCGCCGTGCTGGAAACCATCCGCGTCAGCGTCCAGGGCTGCCCGGCCGAAGCCCGGGAGGTGGTCTGCGTGTCGTTCAGCGCGGCCATGCACAGCCTGATCGCCGTCGACGCGCAGGACCGCCTGCTGACGCGCAGCATCACCTGGGCCGACAACCGCGCCGCAGACTGGGCCGAGCGCATCAAGCGCGAGCGCAACGGCCACGCGATCTACCTGCGCACGGGCACGCCGATTCACCCGATGTCGCCGCTGGCCAAGCTGGCCTGGCTGCAGGATGAGCAGCCCGAGCTCTTCCATCGCTCGGCGCGCTTCGTCGGCATCAAGGAGTACGTGTTCTTCCGCCTCTTCGGGCGCTGGATCGTCGACCATTCGATTGCCTCGGCCACCGGCCTGTTCAACCTGACGGCGCTGGATTGGGACGCCGAGGCGCTCGCCGTGGCGGGCGTGCGGCGCGAGCAGTTGTCCCAGCTGGTGCCGACGACCCATCATGTGCAGGGCCTGGAGGCCGGCGTGGCCGAGCAGCTCGGGCTCGACGTCCACACGCCTTTCGTCGTCGGCGCGAACGACGGCGTGCTGTCGAACCTGGGTGTCAACGCCATCGCGCCCGGCGAGGTCGCCGTGACCATCGGCACCAGCGGCGCGATGCGCGCCGTGGTCGACCGGCCGCTGACCGATCCCTCGGGGCGCACCTTCTGCTATGCGCTGACCGAGCGGCACTGGGTGATCGGCGGGCCGGTGAACAACGGCGGCATCATCCTGCGCTGGGTGCGTGACGAGTTCGCCGCGGCGGAGTGCGAGACGGCCAAGCGGCTGGGCATCGATCCCTACGAGGTACTGACGCGCATCGCGGAGCGCGTCTCCGCCGGCGCCGAAGGGCTGCTCTTCCATCCCTACCTGGCGGGTGAGCGCGCGCCGCTGTGGAACGCCAACCTGCGCGGCTCCTTCTTCGGCCTGGCGATGCACCACCGCAAGGAGCACATGATCCGCGCGGTGCTCGAGGGCGTGA
>DASXKG010000077.1:0-3901 GCA_036496965.1 Variovorax sp. | reverse complement strand
GTCAACAGCTTCGACATTCCGGGCTTCTACCTGACGCGCACCGACCAGGCGCTCTCGCTGATCGACGAGGTGGGCTCGGCCAACCTGCTGCTGCAATATGACATCTACCACGCGCAGCGCATGGAAGGCGAGCTCGGCGCGACGATCGAGAAGAACATCGCGCGCATCGGGCATATCCAGCTGGCCGACAACCCGGGACGCGGCGAACCGGGCACGGGGGAGATCCACTATCCCTGGCTTTTCAAGCACATCGACGCGCTGGGCTATGCGGGCTGGATCGGCTGCGAATACAAGCCGCGCGCGGGCACCGTCGAGGGCCTCGGTTGGCGCCGGGCGCTGCTGTCCTGAACCCTGATCGAAGAAAGGCAATGCAATCAATGACCAGCACCATGCAACGGATCGGCTTCATCGGCCTCGGCATCATGGGCGCGCCGATGGCCGGCCACCTGCTCGATGCCGGCCACCAGCTCTTCGTCCACACCCGCAGCCGCGCACCGGAACCGTTCGCATCGAGCGCTCGCGTGTGCAGCTCCGGCACCGAGGTGGCCAGGCAGGCCGACATCGTCTTTCTGATGCTGCCGGACACACCCGACGTCGAGCAGGTGCTGTTCGGCGAGGACGGCGTGGCCGCGGGCTTGGCTCAAGGCAAGACGGTGGTCGACTGCAGCTCGATCGACCCGATCGCCACCAAGCGCTTCGCCCAGCGCATCGAAGCGCTGGGCTGCGCCTACGTCGACGCACCGGTATCGGGCGGCGAGGTCGGCGCCAAGGCGGCCAGCCTGACCATCATGTGCGGCGGCGACGAAGGTGCCTTCGGGCGCGTGCGGCCGTTGCTCGAGCAGATGGGCAAGAACATCACCCGGGTCGGCGGCGTCGGCGACGGCCAGGTGTGCAAGGTGGCCAACCAGATCATCGTGGCGCTCAACATCGCAGCGGTGGGCGAGGCGCTCGTGTTCGCCTCCAAGGCCGGAGCCGATCCCGCCAAGGTGCGCGCGGCGCTGATGGGAGGCTTCGCCTCCTCGCGCATCCTCGAGGTGCATGGGGAGCGCATGATCAAGCGCAGCTTCGCGCCGGGCTTTCGCATCGCGCTGCATCAGAAGGACCTGAACCTGGCATTGCAAGGCGCCCGATCGCTGGGCGTGGCGCTGCCGCAGACAGCAGGCGCGGCGCAGCTGATGAACGCCTGTGCGGCGCTGGGTCACGGACAGGAAGACCATTCGGCACTGGTGCGGGCGCTGGAGGCGATGGCGCAGCATCCTGTGGCGCCGGACCTGACGTAGAGAGGAACCCGCGGCGCCATCACGGCCGGGAGGGCCCTGGGCGTCCGGGCCTGGGTAGCAAGTGCCCACCGGCGAAACAAGATTTCCCGATGCCCGAAGACCCAGGCAAGCGCCACTTTGCGGTAGCCTCTTGCCTGGGCCCAAGCTGCAAAGGAGACATCGATGGCTAATACCCTTTCCCCCGCCGAAGAAGCACTGCGCGACGCAGCTCGCGAGTACCACCGCTCCCCGGTCAGGGGCAAGATCTCGATCTCGCCGACCAAGCTTCTGCTCAACCAGCGCGACCTCTCCCTGGCCTATTCGCCGGGCGTGGCCTATCCCTGTCTGGACATCGAGGCCAACCCGGCCCTGGCGGCCGAATACACCTCGCGCGGCAATCTGGTCGGCGTGGTCACCAACGGCACCGCGGTGCTGGGCCTGGGCAACATCGGCCCGCTGGCGAGCAAGCCGGTGATGGAAGGCAAGGCCTGCCTGTTCAAGAAGTTCGCCGGCATCGACGTGTTCGACATCGAGCTGGCCGAGAACGACCCCGACAAGCTGGTCGAGATCATCGCCGCGCTGGAGCCGACGCTGGGCGGCATCAACCTCGAGGACATCAAGGCGCCCGAGTGCTTCTACATCGAGCGCAAGCTGCGCGGACGCATGAACATCCCGGTGTTCCACGACGACCAGCACGGCACGGCCATCATCTCGGCCGCGGCGCTGATCAACGGGCTGGAGCTGGTCGGCAAGACGATCGAGGAGGTGAAGATCGCGGTCTCCGGCGCCGGCGCGGCGGCCATCGCCTGCCTGGACGTCATGGTCGGCCTGGGCGTGAAGCCGGCGAACATCTATGCGGTGGATTCCAAGGGCCTGATCTACATCGGCCGTCCCGGTGGCTTCGACGACTCCAAGACCCGCTATGCGCAAAAGGACACGGGTGCGCGCACGCTGGCCGACGTGATGAAGGACGCCGACGTGTTCCTGGGCTGCTCGGCGCCGGGCGTGGTGTCGCAGGACATGGTCAAGAGCATGGCCCGCCAGCCGATCATCCTGGCCCTGGCCAACCCAGAGCCGGAGATCCGGCCCGAGCTCGCCAAGGCCGTCCGGCCGGACTGCATCATCGCCACCGGCCGCTCGGACTATCCGAACCAGGTCAACAACGTGCTGTGCTTCCCGTACATCTTCCGCGGCGCGCTGGACTGCGGCGCGAGCAAGATCACCGAAGAGATGAAGCTGGCCTGCGTGCGCGAGATCGCCGATCTCACCAAGGCCGACATCAGCGAGGAAGTCGCCACCGCCTACGCCGGCCAGGAACTGGCTTTCGGTCCGGACTACATCATTCCGAAGCCCTTCGACTCGCGCCTGATCCTGCGCATCGCACCCGCGGTGGCCAAGGCGGCGCAAGCCTCGGGCGTGGCCACCCGGCCGATCGACGACCTGGACGCTTATCGGCAGCACCTGACGCGCTTCGTCTACCAGACCGGCATGTTCATGCGCCCGGTGTTCGCGGCCGCCAAGCTGGCCACCGCCAAGCGCGTGGCCTTTGCCGAGGGCGAGGACGACCGCGTACTGCGCGCCGCACAACTGGCGGTCGACGAGGGCTTGGCCACGCCGATCCTGGTGGGCCGCCCGGCCGTGATCGAGGCCCGCATCAAGAAGGCCGGCCTGCACATCAGCCTGGGCAAGGACGTCGAATGCGTCAACCCCGAGGACGATCCGCGCTTTCGCACCTACTGGGAGACCTACCACCAGCTCATGGGCCGGCGCGGCATCACGCCCGAGGCCTCGAAGGCCATGGTGCGGCGCTCCAACACTACCATCGCCTCGCTGATGCTGCACCTGGGCGATGCCGACGCGATGCTCTGCGGCCTGGTCGGACGCTTCGACAGCCATCTTCGCATCCTGCACAACGTGCTGGGCCTGAAGCGCGGTGCGCCGGGCTTCGCCACGCTGAACGCGCTCACGCTCGAAAAATACACGCTCTTCATTGCCGACACCAACGTGCATGAAGACCCGAGCGCCGAGACGCTGGCCAACATCGCGATGATGGCCGCCGAGGAAGTGCGCCGCTTCGGCCTGCCGCCCAAGGTGGCCTTCCTGTCGCACTCGAACTTCGGCTCCTCCGAGCGCGGCTCGGCGCGCAAGATGCGTCTCGCGCGCGACCTGTTCTCGCGCATGGCGCCCGATGTCGAATGCGACGGCGAGATGCACGGCGATGCGGCGCTGTCCGAGGAGGTGCGGCTCAAGGCGCTGCCGGAGACCTCGTTGAGCGGCGAGGCCAATCTCCTGATCTGCCCGAACCTCGATGCCGCCAACATTCTCTTCAACGTGCTGAAGATGACCGGCGGCAATGGCGTGACCGTGGGCCCGATCCTCATGGGCGCGCAGGGGTCGGCCCACGTCCTCACGCCTTCTTCGACCGTGCGGCGCGTGGTCAACATGACGGCGCTGGCCGTCGCGGACGCGAACTGCGCCAAGCAGCAGAACGCCAGCTGAGGCTGGCCCCCACGCTCGCCTTGGGGCGGCCCGGCGCCGGCCTGGAGCGCCCTACAGGCTTTCGATGAAGGCCACCATGCGCTGGCGCTCTGCCGCGTCGGGCAGCGTGCCGCGCATGGCGCCGAGGTTGTCCGCCATGTGTT
>DASXKG010000076.1:0-4431 GCA_036496965.1 Variovorax sp. | reverse complement strand
CACGAACTGGCCCAGCAGCATGTCCGAAACCTGCACCATCAGCCGGCCGCCGAACTGCGCGAACTTGCCGTTGACGACGACTTCGGCCTGGCCCGCGAGCACCGAGGTCGCGGGCGTCTCGCCCGCCTCGATGGTGGCCGTGAGCTTCATCGAGGCCGATGAGCCGCCGCGGTCCGCGCCCTTGCCCAGCAGCTGCAAAGTCTTCGTGACTTCGTCGAGCGCCAGCACCTCGATGTCGCCCGCGAAAGCGGCATTGGCCGGGCCCACCTTCACCTTGACGCTGCCCTTGTAGTGCCTGTCGTCGAGCTTCCCGGTGATGGCCGCGCCCGGCATGCAGCCGGCGGTGACGGGCACATCGGCGAGCAATTGCCAGGCGCGCTGCGCGTCCACATCGAGCGGATAGCGTTTGTCGAGTTTGACTTCCATCGTTCCTACAGCGCGACGCCGCTTCGCTTCAACTGCTGCCACACCCGGTAGGCGCTGTGCGGCATGACCATGTGCTTGACGCCCAGGTGCGCGAAGGCATCGACCACCGCCGAGGTGAAGGTCGGGATCGAGCCCACGTGCGGCGACTCGGCCACGCCCTTGGCGCCGATCGGATGGTGCGGCGAGGGGGTCACGGTATGGTCCGTCTCCCACTTCGGCGTCTCGACCGCCGTCGGCAGGAAGTAGTCCATCAGCGTGTTGCCCAGCAGATTGCCCTGCGCGTCGAAGGGCATCTGCTGGCCCATCGCGACCGCGAAGCCCTCGGTGAGGCCGCCGTGGATCTGGCCCTCGATGATCATCGGGTTGATACGCGTGCCGCAGTCGTCGAGCGCGTAGAAGCGGCGCACCTTGGTCTCGCCGGTGCCGCGGTCGATGTCGACCACGCACAGGTAGATGCCGAAGGGGAAGGTGAAGTTGGGCGGGTCGTAGTAGTGCACCGCCTCCAGCCCGGGTTCGAGCCCGGGCGGCGCCTGGTGGTAGGCGGCCCAGCAGATGTCCTTCATCGACTTGAACTTGGTGTCGTCGCCCTTGACCTTGAAGCGGTCGATCTCCCAGTCGAGGTCGTTCTCGCCGACTTCGAGCAGGTGCGCGGCGATCTTGCGCGCCTTGGCATGGATTTTCCGCGCCGCCATCGCCACCGCGGCGCCGCCCACCGGCGTCGAGCGCGAGCCGTAGGTGCCCAGGCCATAGGGCGCCGTGGAGGTGTCGCCTTCCTCGACCTGGATCAGCTCCGAGGGAATGCCCAGTTCGGTGGCGATGATCTGCGCGTAGGTCGTCGGGTGCCCCTGGCCCTGGTTGATGGTGCCCATGCGCGCGATCGCGCTGCCGGTGGGGTGCACGCGGATCTCGCAGCTGTCGAACATGCCGACGCCAAGGATGTCGCACATCTTGCTCGGTCCCGCGCCGACCACTTCGGTGAAGGCCACCAGGCCGATGCCCATCAGCGTCGGGCAGTTCGGGTCGGCGCGCTTGGCGGCCTGCTCGGCGCGCAGGCCCTTGTAGTCGCAGGCATCGAGAACCTTTTGCAAGGCCGTGTGGTAGTCGCCCGAGTCGTACTCGAAGCCGAAAGGCGAGGCGTACGGGAACTGCTCCTTGCGGATGAAGTTCTTCGCGCGGATGTCCGCCTTGTCCAGGCCCAGCTTCTGTGCCAGGACGTCCACCATGCGCTCGATGAGGTAGACGGCCTCCGTCACCCGGAACGAGCACCGGTAGGCCACGCCGCCCGGGGCCTTGTTGGTGTAGACGCCCTTCACGCTGCACCAGGCCGCCGGGATGTCGTAGGAGCCCGAGCAGATATGGAACATGCCGGCCGGGTACTTGGTCGGGTCGGCGCAGGCGTCGAAGGCGCCGTGGTCGGCGATGACGTTGACGCGCAGGCCCAGGATCCGGCCGTCCGCCGTGGCGGCAAGCTCGCCGTCCATGTGGTAGTCGCGTGCGAAGGCCGTGCTGGAGATGTTCTCGATGCGGTCTTCGACCCACTTCACCGGCTTGCCCAGCACGATGCTCGCGACAATGGCGCACACATAGCCCGGATAAACGCCGACCTTGTTGCCGAAGCCGCCGCCGATGTCCGGCGACACGATGCGGATCTTCGACTCCGGCAGCCCGGAGAGCAGCGAGACCACGGTGCGCACCACGTGCGGCGCCTGGGAGGTCATGAAGGTCGTCAGTTCGCCGCGCACCGGATCGAAGGAAGCCACGCAGCCGCAGGTCTACAGCGGACACGGGTGCACGCGCGGATAGAAGATGCGCTCCTTGACCGTCACCGGGGCGCCATCGAAGGCGGCGTCCGCCGCGGCCTTGTCGCCCGCCTCCCAGGTGAAGATGTGATTGGGATGGTCGCGCTTGCCGTGCGCGCCCTCGGTCTTGCCGGCCAGGTCTTCGCGCAGCACCGGCGCGCCGGGCTCGAGCGCCGCGTACGGATCGAGCACCACCGGCAGCTCGTCGTATTCGACGATCACCGCTTCGACGCCGTCGGCCGCGCAATAGCGGTCTTCCGCGATCACCACCGCGACCTCCTGCATCTGGAAGTGCACCTTCTCGTCAGCCAGCACCGCCTGCACGTCGCCGGCCAAGGTCGGCATCCAGTGCAGCTTCAGCGGTTTCAGGTCGTCGGCGGTCAGTACCGCGATCACGCCCGGCACCTTGAGCGCCTCGCTCTTGTCGATCTTCTTGATGCGCGCATGCGCCACCGGCGAACGCACGATGTCCATGTGCACCATGCCGGGCATCTTGATGTCGTCGACATAGTTGCCCTTGCCCTGGATGAAGCGCGCGTCTTCCTTGCGCAGCCGGCTGTCGCCCAGGCCCTGAAGAGCGGCCGTGCGCTCCAGCAATTGCGGATCGATGGGGGCGTTCATTGGACCCCCTTGGCGCTGCGCGCCGTCCCCCCGAGGGGGAATTCGCCCTTCGGGCGGCCGTGCGGGCTCATGCTGCCACCTTCTCGGTCTGCTGCAGCTTGGCCGCCGCATACAGCACCGCCTTGACGATGTTCTGGTAGCCGGTGCAGCGGCACAGGTTGCCGCTGAGGCCGGCGCGCACTTCCTCTTCGGTCGGATTCGGGTTCTCCTGCAGGAAGCGGTAGGAACGCATCAGCATGCCCGGCGTGCAGAAGCCGCATTGCAGGCCGTGTTCCTGGTAGAAGCCTTCCTGCACCGCATGCAGCAGCGGGCCCTTGGCCAGGCCTTCGACGGTGAGCAGCTCGGAGCCGTCGCACTGAACGGCAAGGTGGGTGCAACTCTTGACCGACGCACCGTCGAGGTCGACGGTGCAGGCGCCGCAATGGCTGGTCTCGCAGCCGATATGGGCGCCCGTCAGCTGGCACTCCTCGCGCAGGAAGTGGATCAGCAGCATGCGCGGCTCGACCGCCTTCTCGAGCCGCTTGCCATTCACGCTGACGTTGATGATCTGCTTGCCCATGGGCTTGCCTCCGGTTCGTGTTGTCGTCGATGCAGATGGGTCGTCACTTGCAGCGCGAGAGCGCCAGGCGCAGCGCGCGCTGCACCATCTGCCCGGCCATCGCGATCTTGTAGTCGCGATCGCCGCGCAGGTCCTCGGCGGGATCGCAGATGGCCATCGCCCGCGCCGCGGCGTCGGCCATGGCGGCATCGGACAGGGGCTTGCCGAGCAGGGCGGCTTCGGCATCGCCGGCACGCAGCGCGGTCGGTGCCAGGTTGGTCAGCGCTATGCGCACGTGGCTGACCTTGCCGGCGTCCATGCGCAGCACCACGGCGGCGGCCGCGGTGGCCCAGTCGCCGGTCTTGCGCTTGAGCTTCTGGTAGGCATAGCCGGTGCCCGGAAGGAATGCCGGCGCGCGAATCGCCACCATCACTTCATCCTCGGCCATGTCGGTCATGTAGGTGCCGTGGAAGAAGCCCTCGGCCGGCACCTGGCGGGTGCCCTTCGGCCCTTCGAGCACGAAGACGGCATCCAGCGCCATCGACAGCGCGGGATGGTCGTTGCCCGGGTCGCCGTGCGCGATGTCGCCGCCGATGGTGCCGCGGTTGCGCACCTGGGGATCGGCGATCTGCCGGGCGGCCTCGGGGAGCAGCGGCAGCTTCTGCTGCAGCAGCGGCGAACGGATCAGTTCCGCCTCGACCGTCATGGCACCGATGACGACCGTGTCGCCCTCCTCGCGGATGCCGCGCAATGCATCGATGCGGTTGAGGTCGATCAGGTGGGCCGGCTGCGCGAAGCGCAGCTTCATCATCGGCAGCAGGCTGTGGCCGCCGGCCAGCAGCTTGGCGTCGCCGCCGAACTGCCCGAGCAGCTTGATCGCGTCGCCGACGGAGCGGGGCGCGTGATAGTCGAATCCGGCAGGAATCATCTTGGCTGTCTCCGGTTCTTGTTTGACTCTCAAGTTACGAGAGCGTGCACGGCTGGAGCCAAGCCACGCACGAACGGAAGCGCGGGGCGCACGAAATGCACGGCGAGGCGCATGAAGCG
>DASXKG010000075.1:0-4108 GCA_036496965.1 Variovorax sp. | reverse complement strand
GAGGCTGACGCCGAGCCACCAGGTGAACACCGGCACCAGGAAGGCGACCAGGCCGCCTTCGAAGCCGATGGCATGGGCGATGCGGCGGCCCAAGCTGCGCCCGCGCACCGCCTGGCGCGCTTCCCAGCGCTCGAACAGGGTGTTGAAGCCGAGGTTCCACAGCACGGCGATGACCGAGGCCACCACCGCCAGCGGCCCGGAATGGTCCAGCCCCTGGCCCGACATCAGGGACAGCCCGAGGCTGGCGGCCAGGATGGCGATGCCCTCGTAGAGGCCGATGTAGATGACGCGACGCCTGAGACCTTGCATGGTTTCTTCTCGTGGATGAATGAACGGACAAGGCGACTTTATGTGCATTACTCTGATATACGAAGTCATCTTCCTTCAGTTTTACTGATAATCCAGCGCATGAGCTTTTCCAGCGACACAGCGGAAGTCTTCCTCGCGGTCATTGACGAGGGTTCGTTCTCGGCGGCGGCGCGCTCGCTCGGGCGCGTGCCCTCCGCGGTCAGTATGGCCATCGCCAACCTCGAGGCCGAGCTCGACCTCCAGCTCTTCGACCGCCGCGGCCGCGAGCCCCGGCCGACCGCCGCGGCCCGCTCGCTGGAGCCGCAAGCCCGCCTGCTCGCCGCCCAGCTCAGGCAACTGCAGGTGCATGCGCTGGCGCTGACCCAGGGACTCGAGCACCGCCTGACCCTGGCCATCGCCCCCGAACTGCTGGCGGCGCCTTGGAGCAGTGCGCTCGCGACGCTGGCGCACGAATACCCGTTGCTCGAAGTCGAGGTGCTGGCCGCGCCCCAGGCCGACGCGCTGGCCCTGCTGCATAGCGGCCGCGCGCAGCTGGCGCTGGTGTTCGAGCGGCCCAGCCTGGATGGCCGCGAGGGCTTTCACGAAGTCGGAAACGACACGATGGTGGCCGTGATGGCACCCGACCATCCCGTGCTGGCGGCGGCCGGCGGCCGCCTGCGCGAGGAACATCTGACCAGCACCCGGCAGATCGTGGTCGCCGGGCGCGATCTCGCCACCAGCGACCCGCGCTTCGTCTTCGCGCGCCACGTCTGGCGCACCGACAACGCACTGGCCGCACTGAGCCTGATCACCGCCGGCCTGGGCTGGGGCTGGCTGCCGCGCAATTTCGCCGGCCCGCATGTGGCCGCGGGCGCGCTGGTGGAGATTCCGCTCGAGAACCTGTCGAACGGGCTCGATCTCTGGGTCGACGTGGTGTGGTCACGCGAGCGGCCGCTGGGCCTCGGCGCGCGCCGCTTCGTCGCCCTGATCAGGCGCGACAAGGCGGCCGCACCGGACGCCGGGCGCAGGCTCAAGGGCGATTAGGTCCGCCACCGCCACGGTCGTGCCCACCACCACCACCGCCGTGGCCGCCACCATCACCGTGCCCACCACCACCACCACCACCGCCGCGCCCGCCATCGCCACCGTGCCCGCCACCACCGTGCTCGCCACCGCCCCCACCGCCGGGAGGCCGTCCTTCATGGCCCGGCGGATGGCCGCCGGGTGGATAGCCACCGCCGTGGCTTGGCGGGTGGTAGTTGCCCGGAGGCGGCTGGTAGCCGGCATGCGGCGGCGGCGGCCGATATCCCGGGGCCGGTGGCCTGTAGCCGGGATGGGGCGCAAAACCCGGCGGATAGACCGGACGCCAACTGGGAACTCCCGGAGCCGGTGGCCGCCAACCCGCCGGCGGCGGTGGCGGTGGCCGGCCGCCCCACCAGCTCGGCTGGCCATACCAGGGCCGGTCGCGGTAGTAGTTGTTCCAATAGGCGCCGAGCGAGAAGGCCACGATCGGCACCCCGATCACCCCGGCATAGCTGGCCAGGGGCACGCGCTGCTCCTGGTAGGCGTAGTCGAGGCTGCCCGCATAGGCCCAGCCGCGCAGGCCATCCGGCATCACGACGTCGCACCATCCGTAGCCGGCGGTGCAGCCCATCACCTGCATCGGCTGGCCGGGTGCCAGCGTGGCCACCAGCGGATAGTTGCCCGACGGCCCGGCGCGCAGATCGACGGGCCCGCGGGCAAATGCATCCTGGGCGGAAGCTGCGGCTGGAAGGATGAGTGCCAGGCTGCCGATGCCGATCCATCGCCGCGTTAGTTTGTTCATGCGTTGTTTTCCTTTTGCGGATCAGGTTAGGGGGGCGCGAGGTCCGCTGTCAATCAGCCGGAGCCTGAGCTGACAACGGTCCAGCGCCCGTCTGCGCGGACCGGGCGAACGTTTGGAGAGCTACTTCATGCGGGCTTCACACGGGCCGCCGCCTGCAGTGCCCGACTCAAGCCGCTTCGCGCAAGAAGGCTGCCCGGTGCAGGCCGCGGCCGGCCAGCGGCTTGACCGCCGCGCCAATGGCGGCGATGTGCTCGGGCGTGGTGCCGCAGCAGCCGCCGACGATGTTGACCAGGCCATCGGCCGCGAACTCGTGCAGCAGCCGCGAGGTGACTTCGGGCGTTTCGTCGAAGCCGGTCTCGCTCATCGGATTGGGCAGTCCGGCATTGGGATAGCAGCTGATGAAGGTGTCGTCGGCCACCCGCGCCAGTTCCTGGATGTAGGGTCGCATCAGCGCCGCGCCGAGCGCGCAGTTCAGGCCGACCGCCAGCGGCTGCGCGTGGCGCACGCTGTGCCAGAAGGCAGTCACGGTCTGGCCGCTCAGGATGCGGCCGGAGGCGTCGGTCACGGTGCCGCTGATCACGAGCGGCAGCCGCTCGCCGCTGGCCTCGAAGTACTCGTCGATGGCGAACAACGCGGCCTTGGCGTTCAGCGTGTCGAAGATGGTCTCGACCAGCAGCAGGTCGGAACCGCCTTCGACCAGCGCCTCGACCTGCTCGTAGTAGGACGCGCGCAGTTCCTCGAAGCTCACGTTGCGCGCACCGGGATCGTTGACGTCGGGGCTGATGCTGGCGGTCTTGGGCGTCGGGCCCAGGGCACCGGCGACGAAGCGGGGCTTGTCCGGCGTGCTGAACTTGGTCGCCGCGGCGCGGGCGAGCTTCGCGGATTCGAGGTTCATCTCGCGGGCGAGATCGGCCATCTTGTAGTCCTCCTGCGCGATGCGGGTCGCGCCGAAGGTGTTGGTCTCGATCAGGTCCGCGCCGGCGGCCAGGTAGCCTTCATGAATGTCGCGGATCACGTCGGGCCGGGTCAGCGAGAGCAATTCGTTGTTGCCCTTCAAGTCGCGCGGAAAGTCCTTGAAGCGCTCGCCGCGGTACTGGGCTTCGGTCAGCTTGAAGCGCTGGATCATCGTGCCCATCGCGCCGTCGAGGATGGCGATGCGTTGGGCGAGGATGGCGGGCAGCTGCTGGGCGCGGGTGTAGACAACGGGCTTCATGGGCCGATTGTAGGAAGTGACACGCCTCCCGCCGCCGCGTCGGGTCTTGGGCGCCAGCGTGCCGCACCCGTCAGGCACAGCGCCGACAGCAGCGCCAGCGCCCCGCTGGCGCCGATCGGCCACGCGTAGCTGCCGCGCAGGTCGAACAACAGCCCGGCCGCGCTGGCACCGAACAGCGCCGCGATTCCCACGCCGATATACAGGGCGCCGAGGATGGCGCCAAGCTGCCGCGTCCCGAACCAGCTCGCGGCCACGGCCGGATACAGCGCGATGCAACCGCCGTTGGCGGCGCCGAAGAGCAGCGTGAAAACGACCAGTGCCGGGTAGCTTTCCGCGCCGAGCCACACGCCGTCGAGCAAGGCGAGCGCGAGTGTCAGCAGCAACAGCAGGCGCGGCGGCCCGAGCCGATCGCCGAGCCCGCCGAGGAACAGCCGGCCCAGCACGTTGCCGGCGCCGATCAATCCGATCAGCAGGATGGCGCTGTCTGCGGCGATGCCTTGGGCACGCGCCGCCGGGGCGACATGGACCAGCGCGGCGAAAAGCCCGACCGAGCCGGTGGCGATCGCCGCGAAGTACCACCAGAAGCGCCCCTGCCTGACGGCATCGCGCAGGCGATCGCCATCCTGCTGCGGGGTCTGCGGCTGCGGCGGCAGGCGCCCTGCCTCGTCGCCGTCGGGTAGCAACCCGAGGTCCTGCGGCCATGCGCGCATCGCCAGTGCGGCGCCCATGCCCAGGACCGCGATGCCACCGGCAAATAGCTGCATCGTGGTCTGCCACGACAG
>DASXKG010000074.1:0-6182 GCA_036496965.1 Variovorax sp. | reverse complement strand
CGAAATGGCGGTGCGCGACGACTCCAACGCCGACCTGGTGGTGCGCCCGATGGGCCACATCTTCGGCGTCAACATCGCCCGTGTCGCCTTCAAGCGCAGCGCCTACCTGCGCAACTTCGTCTTCAAGTTCGCCGAACTCCTCTCCGACCGGCTCGATCGCCACCTGATCGCCAAGGCCTTGAGCGGTCATCAACAGGACTACGAGCTGTGAGCCGTACCCCCGCCCTGCAATCCAAGCTGCCGGCCGTCGGCACCACCATCTTCACCGTGATGTCGGCGCTCGCGACCGAGAAGCAGGCGGTCAACCTGGGCCAGGGCTTTCCCGACTTCGGCTGCGACCCGAAGCTGCTCCAGGCCGTGACCGACGCGATGGCGGCAGGCCATAACCAGTACCCGCCGATGCCCGGCATCGCGCCGCTGCGCGCCGCGGTCGCCGCCAAGATCGCGGCGCTCTATGGCCATCGCTACGACCCGCAGACCGAAGTCACCATCACCGCGGGGGCGACGCAGGCCATCATCACCGCCATCCTGGCCGTGGTGCGCCCCGGCGACGAGGTGATCGTGCTGGAGCCCTGCTACGACAGCTACGTGCCGAACATCGACCTGGCCGGCGGCACGGTGGTGCGGGTGCCGCTGGTGCCCGGCAGCTTTCGCCCCGACTTCGAGAAGATCGAGGCCGCGCTGACACCGAAGACGCGAGCGATCGTCATCAACACGCCGCACAACCCGAGCGCGACCGTCTGGAGCGAGGCCGAGATGCGCCGACTCGAAGCGCTGCTCGCGCCCACCAAGGTGCTGGTGATCAGCGACGAGGTCTACGAGCACATGGTCTACGCCGGCGCCCGCCACGAGAGCGCGGCCCGCTTTCCAGGCCTGGCGGCGCGCAGCTTCATCGTCAGCAGCTTCGGCAAGACCTACCATGTGACCGGCTGGAAGGTCGGCTACGTGGCCGCGCCGGCGGCCCTGAGCGCCGAGTTCCGCAAGGTGCACCAGTTCAACGTCTTCACCGTCAACACGCCGATGCAGCATGCGCTGGCCAGCTACATGGACGATGCGGCGCCCTATCTGGAGCTGCCGGCCTTCTACCAGCGCAAGCGCGACCTGTTTGCCGCCGGATTGGCCAGGACGCGGTTCCGGCTGCTGCCCAGCGCGGGCACCTATTTCCAGTGCGTCGACATCAGCGCCGTCAGCGACCTGGGCGAGGCCGACTTCTGCCAATGGCTGACCAGCGAGATCGGCGTGGCCGCGATTCCGCTGTCGGCCTTCTACGGCGACGAATTCGACCAGCGCGTGGTGCGCTTCTGCTTTGCGAAGAAGGACGAAACCCTGCAGGCGGCCCTGGATCGACTGGCGCGGCTCTGACACGAACGGTAGGAGAGTCCTGACCGCCGGAGGGGGCCGCTTCCCGCCATGCGGGCTGCAGGCGGCGCCGAATATCTGGGCTTCCAAACATTCCGCCGTAGGAGAAGTCCATGTCCCTCTCACTGATTCTGCTCGTCATCCTGATCCTGCTCCTGGTCGGCGCGCTGCCCAGCTGGGGCTACAGCCGCAGTTGGGGCTACGGACCAAGCGGCGGCCTGGGCCTGGTGCTGGTGGTGGTGATCGTGCTGGTGCTGATGGGTCGCATATAGCCGCCGGAGGCCCCAAGGAAAAGCCCGCTGCGCGGGCTTTTTTCATTCCATCTGTCCCCAGAGCTTGTCCAGCCGCTTGACGCTCACCGGCTGCGGGGTGCGCAATTCCTGCGCAAAGAAGCTGACCCGCAATTCCTCCAGCAACCAGCGGAATTCGCTCATCCGCTCGTCCACCGCGCCCTTGCGCTCGGCCAGCAGACGCCAGTAGCGCTGCTCCTGCGGGCGCAGTTCCGCCAACCGCTGCGCATCGCGCGCCGGGTCGGCGCGCAGCTTGTCCAGCCGAAGTGTGATCGCCTTGAGATAGCGCGCGAAGTGCTGCAGCCGCGGCCAGGGCGTCTCGGCGACGAAGCGCTTGCCCACCAGGCGCTGCAACTGCTGCGCCGCGTCGGCCGTGGCCTCCGGCTGGACCTTGGTGTCCCTGATCTTGCGCAGGGCCAGCCCGTAGTCGAGCAGGATGGCCGCAGCCAGGCGCGCGATCTCGTTGGCGATCAGCGTGAGTCTTCCCCGGCCCTCCTCCACGCGACGCTTGAACGACGCCTCGTCGCTCGGCAACGGCTCCTGCAAAAAGGCGCGATCGAGCGCGACGTCGACGATCTGCGCGCGCAATTCTTCGACCGTGCCGAGCGGCATGTAGGCGACGGCCATCTTCTGCAGATCGGGAACGTTCTTCTCGAGATACTTCAACGCATCCTTGAGCTGCAATGCAAACAGCCGGCGCAGTCCCGCGCGATGCCTGGCGGCGGCCACCGCGGGCTCGTCGAAGACCTCGATCGTCACCGCATCGCCGCCATCCACCAGCGCCGGAAAACCGACCAGCGACTGCGCGCCGCGTCGCACCTCCATCAACTCGGGCAATTCGCCGAAGCTCCAGGCCGTGTAGCGTTGGCCGGCGGCAAGCGCCGGTGCCTGCCCCGCGGGCGGCGCCGAAGCAGCCGGCGCGTGGGAAGCCGCTGACGGCGCCGGCACCTGGGCCCTGACCTGCAGACCGGCCAGCGCCTGGAAGGCGCCGCGCGCCTGCGCGCCCAGTTCGGCTTTCAGGGCGCCGAGATTGCGCCCCGTGCCGAGCTGGCGTCCATGCTCGTCGACCACGCGCAGGTTCATGAACAGGTGCGGCGCCAGCATGTCGAGCTTGAAGTCGGCCCGCTTGACGTCCAGGCTGGTCTGGTCGCGCACCCGCTTCAGCAGTGCCTCGGTGAGCGAGCCATGGCCGAAGACCTCGGGCGCCCCCAGGGCCTCGGCCAGGCGGGCCGCCGATTCGGGCAAGGGCACCAGGCGCGCCCGCGGCTTCTGCGGCAGGCTCTTCAAGAGCGCCTGCAGCTTGTCCTTGAGCATGCCCGTGACCAGCCATTCGCAGCGCTCCTCGCTGACCTGGTTGAGCACGAACAGCGGCACGCTGACCGTGAGCCCGTCCTTGGCATCGCCCGGCTCGTGCAGATAGCTGGCGGCGCAGTCGACCCCGCCCAGGCGCAGCGTCGGCGGGAAGGACTGCGTGGTGATGCCGGCCGCCTGGTGGCGCATCAGCTCCTCGCGCGTCAGGTACAAGAGGCGCGGCTCGCTCTTCGACCGGCTGCGGTACCAGTCCTCGAAGGCCTGGCCGCTGGCCACCTCAGGCGGCAGTTGGGCATCGTAGAAAGCGAAGATCAGCTCGTCATCGACCAGCACATCCTGCCGGCGCGACTTGTGTTCAAGACCTTCCACCTCGCGCACCAGCTTGCGGTTGGCGGCCAGGAAGGGCAGCCGGCTCTCCCACTGACCGCCGACCAGTCCTTCGCGGATGAAGATCTCGCGCGCGGCTGCCGGATCGACCTTGGCGAAGTCGACCCGCCGCCCGCTGTACACCACCAGGCCGTAGAGCGTGGCCCGCTCCAGCGCCACCACCTGGGCGCCTTTCTTCTCCCAGTGCGGCTCCAGCAACTGCTTCTTGAGCAGGTGGGATCCCACCTGCTCCAGCCATTGCGGCTCGATGTTGGCAATGCCGCGGCCGAACAGGCGCGTGGTTTCCACCAGCTCGGCCGAGACGATCCAGCGGCCCGGCTTCTTCTTCAGGTGCGCGCCCGGATGACGGTAGAACTTGATGCCGCGCGCGCCGAGGTAGGCCTCGTCGTCCTCCAGCTTCCAGCCGATGTTGCCGAGCAGGCCCGAGAGCATCGACAGGTGCAGCGGCTCGTAGCCCGCCGGCTGCGCGTTGATGCGCCACTTGTGCTCGGTCACCACCGTCAGCAGCTGCGAATGGATGTCGCGCCATTCGCGCACCCGGCGGATGTTGATGAAGTTCTGCCGCAGCAGTTGCTCGTACTGGCGATTGCTCAGCTTATGGGTCTCGCCATGGCCGCCGCGCGCATCCTGGATCCATTTCCACAGGCGCAGATAGCCGCTGAATTCGCTTTTCTCGTCGTCGAACTTCGAATGCGCCTGGTCCGCCTGCTGCTGCACCTCCAGCGGCCGGTCGCGCACGTCCTGCACCGAGAGCGCGCTGGCGATCACCAGCACCTCCTCGAGCGCGCCGCGCGTGCGGGCCTCGAGGATCATCCGGGCGACCCGCGGATCGAGCGGCAGCCGGGCCAGTTCGGCGCCCATCGCGGTCAGTTCGTTGTCGTCGTCGACCGCGCCGAGTTCATTCAGCAGCTGGTAGCCGTCGGTGATGGCGCGCCGCTGCGGCGCCTCCAGGAAGGGAAAGCGCTCGACGTCGCCCAGGCGCAGCGACTTCATGCGCAGGATCACGCCGGCCAGCGAGGAGCGCAGGATTTCCGGATCGGTGAAGCGCGCCCGGCCTTCGAAATCCTTCTCGTCGTAGAGCCGGATGCAGATGCCGTCGGCCACCCGGCCGCAGCGGCCGGCGCGCTGGTTGGCCGCCGCCTGGCTGATCGGCTCGACCAGCAACTGCTCGACCTTGCTGCGAAAGGAATAGCGCTTGACCCTGGCCGTGCCGGCATCGATCACATAGCGGATGCCGGGAACGGTGAGCGAGGTCTCGGCGACATTGGTCGCCAGCACGATGCGCCGGCCGGTGTGGCTGTCGAAGATCCGCTCCTGCTCGGCTTGCGACAGGCGCGCGAACAGCGGCAGCACCTCGGCCCCGCGCAAGAGCGGCTGGTGGCTCAGGTGCTTGCGCAGGTGGTCGGCGGCTTCGCGGATCTCGCGCTCGCCCGGCAGGAAGACCAGGATGTCACCGGCCTGCCGCGGATCGCGCCAGAGTTAGTCGACGCCGTCGGCGATGGCGTCGTTGAGGTCGTGGTCGCGCGATTCCTCGAAGGGGCGCCAGCGCTGCTCGACCGGAAAGGTGCGTCCCGACACCATGATGATCGGACTGGCCCCCCCACTGGTCGCGAAGTGCTGCGCAAACCGGTCGGCATCGATGGTGGCCGAGGTCACGATCACCTTCAGGTCTGGCCGCCGCGGCAGGATCTCGCGCAGGTAGCCGAGCAGGAAATCGATGTTCAGCGACCGCTCGTGCGCCTCGTCGATGATGATCGTGTCGTAGGCCTTGAGCAAAGGGTCGGTCTGCGTCTCGGCCAGCAGGATGCCGTCGGTCATCAGCTTGACCGATGCGTCCCGCGAGAGCCGGTCCTGGAAGCGCACCTTGTAGCCCACGACCTCGCCCAGCGGCGTCTTCAGCTCCTCGGCGATGCGCTTGGCGACCGAGGTCGCGGCAATGCGGCGCGGCTGGGTATGGCCGATCAGCCGGCCCTTGCCCGGCGGCGCGTTGCATTTGCCGCGCCCCAGCGCCAGCAGGATCTTGGGCAACTGCGTGGTCTTGCCCGAACCGGTCTCGCCGCAGACGATCACGACCTGGTGCGCCGCGATCGCCGCCATGATTTCGTCGCGCCGGGCCGACACCGGCAGGGATTCGGGGAATTCGATGGCAAGCGGCGGCGGGTCGCGGCGCGAAGCGGGAGGCGGTGAACTCATGGAGCCTGCGATTATCTCACTGCACATGTTCACGTGCTACACTTGTTTCCGTAGAGCCAGTGCATCGCCATGGAGCCATGACCAACCTGACCATCGCCGTCGACGAAAGCATCGTTCGCAAGGCCCGCGTGCGCGCCATCAATGAAGGCACCTCCGTCAGTGCCCGCATCCGCGAGTTCCTGGCCGACTACGCGATGGGCAATGACCGCCAACTGGTCGCCGGCGAGGCCTTCATCGCCGCCGCCCGGCGCAGCAAGGCCAACAGCGAAGGTGCCACCTGGTCGCGCGACGATGCGCACGATCGGCCCTACGGGTCGCCCGGCGCGGCATGAACGTCTTCTTCGATACCAACGTCCTGGTGTATGCCGTCGATGCCGGTGATCCGGTGCGCAAGGAGATGGCCATCGAACGCTTCGCCCGGGCGGTGAAGGACGATGCCGTCCTTCTGAGCACCCAGGTGTTGCAGGAGTTCTACAACATCACCACCCGCAAGCTGAAGCCGCCGCTGAGCCCGCGTGAAGCCGCCAGCCAGCTCGCCCAACTGGCCGCCTTCCAGGTGGTCGGCTCGACCGCGGAGAGCGTGCTGGCCGCGGCCGATCTGGCCCAGAAGCACCGCCTGCAGTGGTGGGACGCCCTCATCCT
>DASXKG010000073.1:0-9764 GCA_036496965.1 Variovorax sp. | reverse complement strand
ATGTTGGCCACCGTGGCGTCGAGCGACTCGGCTGCCTGCAGCGCCGGATAGAGCAAGGTGCCGAACACCAGGATCGCGATGCGCTTTCCTTCGCGACGCAGCTCGCCCTTGCCGAATGGCAGCGCGTCGAGCGTGAGGTGCGGCACGACGCCGGCGCCGGCGCCGCGCGGATAGCGCACCGCCACCGGGTGGTCCTGCTCGTAGGCCGTGGTCAGCAACTGGCGGCACTCCGCCTCGTCGGCCGGACAGGCCAGGCTCATGTTCGGGATGCAGCGCAGGAAGGCGATGTCGTAGGCACCGGCATGGGTGGCCCCGTCGGCGCCGACGAGCCCGGCGCGGTCCAGGGCGAACACCACCGGAAGGTTCTGGATGGCGACGTCGTGGATCAGCTGGTCGTAGGCGCGCTGCAGGAAGGTCGAGTAGATCGCGACCACCGGCTTGAGCCCCTCGCAGGCCAGGCCCGCGGCGAAGGTGACGGCATGCTGCTCCGCGATGCCGACGTCGTAGTAGCGCTTCGGAAAACGCTTCTCGAACTCGACCAGCCCCGAGCCCTCGCGCATGGCCGGTGTGATGCCGACCAGGCGGCCGTCCTGGGCGGCCATGTCGCACAGCCAGGTGCCGAAGACCTGGGTGAAGGTCTGCTTGGGCGCGGTCGCGGGCTTCACGAGGCCGACCGCCGGATCGAACTTGGTCGGGCCGTGGTAGGCCACCGGGTCGGCCTCGGCGAGCTTGTAGCCCTGGCCCTTCTTGGTGACTACATGCAGGAACTGGGGACCGTCGAGGTGCTTGAGGTTCTCCAGCGTGGGCACCAGCGAATCGAGGTCATGGCCGTCGATCGGGCCGACGTAGTTGAAACCGAACTGCTCGAACAGCGTGGCCGGCACCACCATGCCCTTGGCATGCTGCTCCAGGCGCTTGGCCAGCTCGAACAGCGGCGGCGCGGCGCGCAGCACGCTCTTGCCCACGTTCTTGGCGGCGGCGTAGAAATTGCCGCTCATCAGTTGCGCCAGGTAGCGGTTGAGTGCGCCGACCGGCGGGCTGATCGACATGTCGTTGTCGTTCAGGATCACCAGCAGCTTGCAGTCGCATACACCCGCGTTGTTGAGCGCCTCGAAAGCCATGCCGGCCGTGAGCGCGCCGTCACCGATGATCGCCACCGCATGCCGGTCCTCGCCCTTCTGCCTGGCGGCCATCGCCATGCCGAGGGCGGCCGAGATGCTGGTCGACGAATGGGCGGTGCCGAATGTGTCGTATTCGCTCTCGCTGCGCTGCGGAAAGCCCGAGATGCCGCCCAGCTGGCGCAGGCTCGGCATGCGCTCGCGCCGGCCGGTGAGGATCTTGTGCGGGTAGGTCTGGTGGCCGACGTCCCACACCAACCGGTCGTAGGGCGTGTTGAAGACATGGTGCAGCGCGACCGTGAGTTCGACCGTGCCGAGGTTGGAGCTCAGGTGGCCGCCGGTGCGCGAGACGTTGTCCAGCACGCAGGTGCGCACCTCGTCGGCCAATTGCTTGAGCTGAGCGCGGTCGAACTGGCGCAGCGCGGAGGGATCCTGGATGGTGGGGAGCAGCGGAGCCATTGAATTTGTTGTCGTCTTTATCGATCGCGATCGACCACCATGAAAGCCAGCGCCCGCAGCGCGTGCGCGTCGGACAAGCCGCTGCGCTCGAGCGCAGCCAGCGCCTGGACCAGCAGCCGCTGCGCCTCGGCGCGGGCGCCGTCGAGGCCGAGCAGCGACACATAGGTCGGCTTGTCGCTGGCCGCGTCCTTGCCCGCGGTCTTGCCGAGGGTCGCCGAATCGGCAATCACGTCGAGGATGTCGTCCACGACCTGGAAAGCCAGGCCGATGGCCGCGCCGTAGTCGCGCAATGCCGTCCGCGCGGCGGGTGAAGGCACGGCACCGCAGGCCGCGCCCATCTCGACGCTGCCCTGCAGCAGCGCGCCGGTCTTCATGCGGTGCATCTCGCGCAGCTGGGCCTCGTCGAGCGCCACGCCGACGCTGGCGAGGTCGATCGCCTGGCCGCCAGCCATGCCCTGGCTGCCGGCTGCGCGCGCCAGCAGGCGGCACAGACTGGCCTGCACCGCGGGCGCGATCTCGCCGCCCTCGGGCGTGAGCAGCTCGAAGGCCAGGGCTTGCAGCGCGTCGCCGGCGAGCAGCGCATCGGCTTCGCCGAATTGCACGTGCACCGTGGGCTTGCCGCGCCGAAGCACGTCGTTGTCCATGCACGGCAGGTCGTCGTGCACCAGCGAATAGGCATGGATGAGTTCGGCCGCGCAGGCCGCGCGCAAGGCCGCGCGCGGGTCGCCGGCCACGGCCTGCGCAGCCGCGAACACCAAGAGCGGTCGCAGCCGCTTGCCGCCGTCGAGCACGGCGTAGCGCATGGCGTCGCCCAACTGCACCGGCGCATCGACGCCGACCCAGCGCGCCAGCGCTTCTTCGACGCGCGCCAGCAGCGGCACGCTCCAGGCGGACAGGCGCGCGGCGTCCCAGTGCGCTGCAGCAGCGACCTTCATTCGGCCGCCCAGGCCTTGAGGCTGCCGGCGTCGAGCACCTTGATCTGGTCTTCGACCGCCTGCAGGCGGTCGCGGCAGAAGGCGAGCAGCGCCGCGCCCCGCTGGTAGCTGCCAAGCAGCTGATCGAGCGGCAACTGGCCGGATTCGAGCTCGCTCACCAGTTGTTCGAGTTCCTGGAGCCCGGCCTCGTAGCTCGCCGGCAGCGCGCCGGCATCGGGTGCGCCGGCCGTGCCGGACACTGGAGAAGAAGGCACCTTGGGCATTGCGGATCGTGGGGTGAAACCTGCCATTTTAAGGCGGGCCGGGCCATGAGTCGGCGAGGGTACAATCTCCCGCTTCCCTGGTCCGGACTTCCGGCACATTTTCTTCGCGGCGTCCAGGCGCTTCGACCGCAGCCTTTTCGTTTCATCTCTCTCCCTGTGGGGAGCTTGGTCAGGTCACCCATGTCTGATTTAAGTCTTCAACTGCAGCAGGCCTCGAGCCAACTCCCGGTTTCCGCGTACTTCGACGAGGCGCTCTATGGCCGCGAGCTGCAGACGCTTTTTGCCGACGGGCCGCGCTATGTCGGCCACCGCCTCGCCGTGCCGGAGCCGGGCAACTTCCACACGCTGCCGCAGGAGCAGCAAGGCCGCGCGCTGGTGCACACGCCCAAGGGCGTGGAGCTGATCTCCAACGTCTGCCGGCACCGGCAGGCGCTGATCCTGCAAGGACGCGGCGAGCTCGATGCCGGCACCGGCGGCAATGTGGTCTGCCCGCTGCACCGCTGGACCTACGCGGCCGCCGACAGCCGCCCCACCGGCATGCTGATCGGCGCCCCGCACTTCGAGCAGGACCCCTGCCTGAACCTGCACAACTACCCGCTCACCGAATGGAACGGCTTGCTGTTCGAGAAGAACCCGCAGCGCCAGGGCCGCGACGTGGCCGCCGATCTGGCCGGGCTGGGCCCGCGCGCGGACCTCGACTTCAGCGGCTATGCGCTCGACCGCGTCGAGCTGCACGAATGCAACTACAACTGGAAGACCTTCATCGAGGTCTACCTCGAGGACTACCACGTCGGGCCCTTCCATCCGGGCTTGGGCAGCTTCGTCACCTGCGACGACCTGCGCTGGGAATTCAATCGCCACTTCTCGGTGCAGACCGTGGGCGTCGCCAACCGGCTGGGCAGGGCCGGCAGCCCGGTCTATCAGCGCTGGCAGGAACAGCTGCTCAAGTACCGCGAGGGCAAGCCGCCGAAGTACGGCGCCATCTGGCTCACCTACTATCCGCACGTGATGATCGAGTGGTATCCGCATGTGCTGACTGTCTCGACCCTGCATCCGATCGGGCCGCAGAAGACGCTCAACATGGTGGAGTTCTTCTACCCGGAAGAGATCGTTGCCTTCGAGCGCGAGTTCGTCGAGGCCCAGCAGGCCGCCTACATGGAGACCTGCGTCGAGGACGACGTGATCGCCGAGCGCATGGACGCCGGACGCCGTGCGCTGATGCTGCGCGGCGACGACGAGAGCGGCCCCTATCAAAGCCCCATGGAAGACGGCATGCAGCAGTTCCACGAGTGGTATCGCCGCGAGATGCGCGCTTGAATCCGGGCCTCGACTGACGTGCAGTCACTCTGGATGGTGCTGGGTGCACTGCTTTTCGCCACCATGGGCGTGTGCGTGAAGTTCGCCTCGGCCTGGTTTTCCAGCGCCGAACTGGTGCTCTACCGCGGGCTGATCGGGATCGTCTTCCTGTGGGTGTTCGCCCGCAGCATCGGCGTTTCCCTGGGCACGCGCTATCCCGGCATGCATGCCTGGCGCAGCACCATCGGCGTGTTCTCGATGGGGGCCTGGTTCTTTTCCATCGCCCACATGCCGCTGGCTACCGCGATGACGCTCAACTACATGAGCAGCGTCTGGATCGCGGCCTTCCTGGTCGGCGGCACGCTGCTGGCGTGGGTGCCGGTGCCGGGGCGCGACGGCAGCCTGCCGCGGCCGCCGCTGCAAGGCCCGCTGGTGCTGACGGTGCTGGTCGGCTTCGCAGGCGTGGTGCTGATCCTCAAGCCGGACGTCGGCAACAGCCAGGGGTTCGGGGGACTGGTCGGCCTGCTGTCCGGGCTCAGCGCCGCCTTCGCCTACATGCAGGTGGTCGCGCTGTCGCGCATCGGCGAGCCGGAAGCGCGCACGGTCTTCTACTTCGCGCTCGGCTCGGCCGTGGCCGGCGGCCTGGGCACGCTGCTGCCCGGCAATGCGACGCCCTGGGCCGAGTGGACGCTGGGCCACGCCCTGTGGCTGCTGCCGATCGGGGTGCTGGCGGCCCTCGGGCAGCTCTGCATGACCCGCGCCTATGCCAGCGCCAAGACGCAGAGCGGCACGCTGCTGGTCGCCAATCTCCAGTACTCGGGCATCGTCTTTGCGGCGGTCTACAGTGTTCTCTTGTTCGGCGATCGCATCGATGCGACCGGCTGGGGCGGCATGGCGATGATCGTGGCGAGCGGCATCGCCGCCACGGTGCTGCGCCAGCGCTCGCTGCCCAAGGCGCCGGCCGAGGAACACTGAAGGGACACCGCATGTACCAGACCCTGATTTCCACCGAACAACTGGCCGCCCTGCAGGCCGCGAACGCGCGTCTCATGGTGTTCGACTGCAGCTTCGAGCTCCTGAAGCCGGACGCCGGCGCCGAGCAGTACCGGGCAGCGCACATCCCGGGCGCGGTCTACGCCAACCTCGACACCGACCTCAGCGCCAAGCACGGCACGCCAGGTCCGCACGGCGTGGTGGTCGCGCGGGACGGCGGCCCCGCATCGGGCGGCCGACACCCACTGCCCAGCCGGGAGCGATTCGCCGCCTGGCTGTCCAGCGTCGGTTTCGCCAATGACATGCAGGCCGTGGCGTACGACCGCAACGGCGCCAACTATTGCGGGCGGCTCTGGTGGATGCTCAAGTGGATGGGCCACGAAGCCGCGGCCGTGCTCGATGGCGGGCTGCAGGCCTGGCAGGCAGCCGGCGGCGCGCTCAACCGCGGCGACGAACCTGCGCACTTCCAATCGAACTTCGTCGCAGCAGCGCCTTTGCTGGCCCTGGTCGATACGCGGAAGGTGGCGTCACGCCTGGAGCAGGCCGACCAGACGCTGATCGACGCCCGCGCGGCGGCCCGATATCGCGGCGAGGTGGAACCTCTGGACCCGATCGCAGGTCACATCCCTGGGGCCTTGAACCGGCCCTTTGCCGACAACCTCGGTCCTGACGGGAAATTCAAGCCGGCCGCGCAATTGCGCGCCGAATTCGAAACCCTGCTGGCAGGCCGGGATCCGGCCACGGTGGTCCACCAATGCGGCAGCGGCGTGAGCGCGCTGCCCAACCTGCTCGCGATGCAGATCGCCGGGCTCGGGGCCACAGCGCTCTATGCCGGCAGCTGGAGCGAATGGAGCAACACGCCGGGGCTGCCGACCCGGCAAGGCCCGCACGCATGATTGCCAGCAGAGAATCGATCGCACGCCTCCTCGTCCCGCTCGCTCTTTTCGCCTCCATGGCCGCAACCTCCCTCGGCGCCTCGGCCCAGTCGGAAGCCGCGCCGGCGCATGTCCACGGACTGATCCGGCTCGACGTCGCGGTCGACGGGCCGACGGTGGTGATCGAGATGGCGTCGCCGCTGGACAACATCGTCGGCTTCGAACGTGCGCCGCGCGACGACGCCGAGCAGAAGACCGTCGACGACGCCGTGGCCCAGCTGCGCAGCGCCGGCGAGCTCTTCATGATCGATCCGGTGGCCAACTGCAAGCTCGGCCCGGTGACGCTGCGCTCGGATGCGCTGGGCCTGGGCAAGTCCGAATCCGCACCCGCGGCGGCCGGGGGCGGCGAAGGCCACGCGGAGCTCAGCGCCAGCTTTGCCTTCAACTGCACGAATGCGGTCGCGGCCAAGTACATCGACGTCGGCCTGTTCGCCGCCTTCAAGGGCACGCGCCAGATCGATGCGCAGATCGCGGCGCCGCAAGGGCAGTTCAAGCGCACCCTGAAGCGCCCGGCCACCCGGCTCGCCTGGGGCCAGTGACCGGTCCGTGAGCCAGCCCAGCCACATTCTTTCAGCGCAGTCCCTGCGCTTCGGCTGGCCTGGCGCGCCCGGGCCCTGCATCGACATCGAGCGCTTCGACGTGGCGCCCGGCGAAGCCGTGTTCCTGTACGGCCCGAGCGGCTGCGGCAAGAGCACGCTGCTGTCGCTGCTGGCCGGCGTGCTGGTGGCCGGCGAGGGCCGGATCTTCCTCCTGGGCCACGACTGGGCAGCCCTGTCAGGCGCGGCCCGCGATCGTTCGCGCGTCGCGCACGTGGGCTACATCTTCCAGCAGTTCAACCTGCTGCCGTATCTCAGCGTGCTGGACAACGTGCTGCTGCCCTGCCGCTTCTCGCAACGCCGCATGGCCCGGGCCGCACAGCATGGCTCGGCCCGCGCCCAGGCCGAGGAACTGCTCGAGCGCATGGGACTGGAGCGCAGCCTCTGGCAGCGCCAGGCGCTGCGGCTGTCGGTCGGCCAGCAGCAACGCGTGGCCGCGGCGCGCGCCTTGATCGGCCATCCCGAAGTGGTGATCGCCGACGAGCCGACCTCGGCCCTCGACGAAGACCGCCGCGAGGCCTTCATGGACGTGTTGATGGCCGCCTGCGAGGCCAACCAGAGCGCGCTCGTCTTCGTCAGCCACGACCAGCGCAGTGCCGGGCGCTTCGGGCGCCATGTGCTGCTGCCCGAGATCAATCGCGCGGCGTGGAGTGAGGCGTGAGCCGCACGGCCGCTCCGAAGGCGAAAACGCAGCGCTGCTGCGCGGAGTTTCTCGCATGACCCGCACGGCCGCTCCAAAGGCGAAAACGCAGCGCTGCTGCGCGGAGTCTTTCCATTGACTGCCCTCTTCGGCATCGCCTGGCGCAGCGCCTGGAACCGGCGCTTCACGCTGGCGCTCACGGTGCTGTCTATCGCCCTGTCCACCTTCCTGCTGCTGGGCATCGAACGCATGCGCACCGAGCTCAGGCAAAACTTCTCGTCCTCGCTGTCGGGCTGCGACCTGATCGTCGGCGCCCGCACCGGTGCCACGCAGTTGCTGCTGTATTCGGTGTTCCACCTCGGCGCGGCCACCAACAACATGCGCTGGAAGAGCGTGCAGGCACTGCAAGAGCAGCCGGCGGTCGACTGGGTGGTGCCGCTGTCGCTGGGCGACTCGCACCGGGGCTTCGCGGTGCTGGCCACCACGCCGGCGTATTTCGAGCACTTCCGCTACGCCGAACGGCAGCCGCTGCACCTGCGCGAGGGCCGGCCCTTCAGCGAGCTCTTCGATGCCGTCCTCGGGGCTGAAGTGGCCGACCGGCTCGGCGACCACCTCGGCCAGCAGATCACGCTGGCGCACGGTAGCGGCGAACTCGACGCGCCCGGCCATGACGACAAGCCCTTCACGGTGGTGGGCGTGCTGGCGCGCACCGGCACGCCGGTCGACCGCACGGTGTACATCGGACTGGCCGCCATGGAGGCCATCCACCTCGAATGGATCGGCGGCGCGCCCATGCCCGGACTGAAGATCCCGGCCGATCAGGTGCGCAAGTTCGACCTCACCCCGAAAAACGTGACCGCGGCCCTGGTCGGCCTGAAGAACCGCTCGGCCGTGTTCGCGGTGCAGCGCTGGATCGCGCGCTATCCCGACGAGGCGCTGATGGGCATCCTGCCGGGCGTGGCGCTCGACGAGCTGTGGAGCGTGGTCGGCATCGGCGAGAACGCGCTCATGCTGATGTCGGCGCTGGTGGCGCTGGTCAGCATCGGCGGGCTGGTCTCGGTCGTCCTGGCCGGCCTGAACGAGCGCCGGCGCGAACTGGCGGTGCTGCGCGCGGTCGGCGCCGGCCTGCGCCACGTGGTCGGGCTGCTGGCGATCGAGGGCGCGCTGGTGACCCTGCTGGGCGTTGCGATCGGCGTCGTGCTGGCCGCGCTGGGCATCGTGCTGCTTTCGCCCTGGCTGCAATCGCAGTTCGGGCTTGCGCTCGCGCTTTCAGCCCCTACGCTGAACGAATGCCTGCTGCTCGCGGGCCTGCTCGCGGCAGGCTGGCTGGCCAGCCTCCTGCCCGGGATTCGCGCCTACCGGCTGTCGCTCGCCGATGGGCTTTCCCCGAGGATCTAGGAATGGGTGTAAACAGGCCCTCGATGAAGCTCGCCCACTTGACCTTGCTCGCCGCGCTCTGCAGCGCCGGCGTGCTGGCGGCCGAACCGGCGCCGCAAGCCACTTCGGCCGCCAACCCGCTGGGCGGCAAGGTGTCCGACGCCAAGGCCGCGCCGGGCCAGCCCCGGCAGATCTCGTGGAACGAACTGGTGCCGTCGGGCTGGGACCCGATGAAGCAGTTCAAGGGCATCGACCTGAGCCAGCTGGACGACAACGACCCGCGCGCCAACGACATGCTGGTGAAGCTGCAGGAGGCCTCGGACAACGCGCCGGTCAACGCCGACATGAACGGCGTGGAGGTGAAGATCCCGGGATTTGTCGTGCCACTGGAGGAAAGCGGCGGCGAAGTGACGGAGTTCCTGCTCGTGCCCTACTTCGGCGCCTGCATCCACACGCCGCCGCCGCCGGCCAACCAGATCCTGCACGTGCGTCCGCGGCAGGCCGCGAAGTTCCGCTCGATGGACACCGTGTGGGTCACGGGCAAGTTGCAGACGGTGAAAAACGAGTCGATGATGGGTGTCAGCGGCTATCACATCACGGCCGACACCGTGACCCGCTACACGGGAAGCCCCAAGCCCTAACGCTCACGTTCCAGGAGAAGCTCATGTCCGATCACGTCTACAAGCTGCTCGAACTCACCGGCTCGTCGCCCACCAGCAGCGACGACGCCGTCCGGCGCGCCATCGCCAAGGCCAGCGAGTCGGTGCGCAACATCCAATGGTTCGAAGTGACCGAGACTCGCGGCCACGTCGCCGATGGCAAGGTGGGCCACTGGCAGGTGACGCTGAAGGTCGGCTTCACGCTCGAGGGTTAGCCGAGCCCTAGTCCGGCGCCTGCATCACCCGGTCGAATTCCTCGTCGGCCCGGACATTGTCGGCGTCGAGTTCGCTGGCATCGGTCAGGTCGATGCCCGTTTCCTCGGACAGTTCTTCCGTGGCTTCGAAGCCGTCATCGGCCTCCTCGTCTTCGATGGAATCGTCCTCCGATTCGTCGACGTCGGGTTCTTCCGCGGCTTGGGCGGGTCGCTGGGGCGGCTGAGCGCTGTTCATGGTCGGGCTCTCCTAGACGGCACTCTCGCATGATGCGCCCGCC